>NZ_BBWM01000030.1:0-12121 GCF_001463805.1 Aureimonas sp. D3
GGCCTACCGTGGGGTCCGCGAGGATTGGACCTTGGTGGAGCGGGTGACGGTGCCGGCGCGTGACGCGGCCTGCTTCCATGCGCCGGCCGGGCATTTCTTCCGCATTCTCTCCGTGGACGGGCCGCAGGTCGGCGACCTCAATCTGTTCCATGCGAACGATCTGACGGAGCGCTTCTATAGCGGCAAGACGCGTGCGCTGGTCGGCACGCATGTCGGCCTTGGCGATCAGCTCTTCTCCAGCTTTCCCACGCTCCGCCCCATGGCGACGATCACGCATGATACGCTCGACTGGTACGGGTTCGATGCCTTCGGCGGCGCGGTCCATGACGTGATCGGAACACGCTGCGATCCCTATACGCATTCGCTCCTCAGCGATGGCGGCACCTACCACCATTGCTGCCATTCCAACCTCACCCGCGCGCTGGCACAGGAAACGGGCCTGCCGCTTCATGAGGCCGAGCGACATGTGCATGACGTGCTCAACGTCTTCATGTGCACCGGCTTCACGCGCGATACCGGGCAGTATTTCATGAAGGCGAGCCCGGTGCGGCCGGGGGATTATCTGGAATTCTTCGCCGAGATCGATCTTCTGGGTTGCCTGTCGGCTTGTCCGGGCGGCGACTGTTCGACGGTTCATTCCTCGGACGCGGCGGCCTGCTATCCGCTGATGGTGGAGGTCTACAAGCCGAACCGCCTGCCGGAGGGATGGGCGCCGTCCGCCGTCAATCGCTACGACCGAACGCACGGCACGGCGGTCTGAGACGGAGCGAGGCCGGCGGGCTCAGCCCCCGGCCAGACGCCGATCGGCTTTGAGAAAATGCGGCTGGAGGGCGGTGCGGAAACGCGCCGCCGTCGGGAAGTCCCAGACCGGATCGCCACCCAGGAACTGGTCGAGAAAGGGGATGGCGAGGTTCGGATCGTCCTGCACATTCTCGCGGAAGGACTGCCAGCTTCGCAGTTCCACCGCCTGCGGCGACAGATGGATGCCCTCCAGCGACTGCTCCGCCAGAACCTTGTCGAGCACGGTGATGCAGAACTCGAAATAGAAGACGCCCTCGGGCCAGAAGGCGATCAGCGCCTGCTCCGGGCTGACGGGCTGGTTCGAGCGCGCAGGCGCACGGGTCGAGGGAACCGGCTCGACCGGGCGGTTGCGGATCAGGCTGCTCATCAGAAGCCCGGCCGCGAAATGGCTGAAATCACGCCGATCGCGCGAGGCCAGCTCACGCTCGGCGTCGAACTTGCGCACCCATTCCAGAAAGGCGCGCGTGAGCTTGCGCGAGGATATCTGAAGATCAGTGCCGTAACGGGCGTTGAACTGGTCGAGCCCGGCATGGGTCAGCCGCGAGAAGGCCGCCAGACGCCGGATCGAGCGGCGCAGTTGCGAGCGGCCGTCGCCCTCCGCGGGAAAGTCGAAGCTCAGCTTCAGCGCGCTGTCGCTCAACGGATCGCTCCCCTCATTCTCTGATTCTGTCTCGAGCCTATCAGGGAAGATAGGGCACGGTCTGGCGCCAGAGCGCGGCAAGTTCGTTCAGCTTGCGCGCCTTCAGAAGCGCCAGCCACTCGCCCTCTTCCGCTTCCATGGCCCAGCGCGCGCTGGCGAGGATCACCCGCGCATCCTCGCGCGGATTGTCGAGGCGCACCAGGACGGCAAGCCAGGCGATCAGAGCGATGCGGGCATTGAGATGGGTGCTCTCGTCGCGCTCCTCCTGGGTGAGCACCACGGACAGGCAGGGGCGCACGATGTCGAGCGAGGCCATGCGCGCGGCGATGCGCACGGCGGAAAGAGCCGCATCGGACGGGGCTGTGAGCGGGCGGTCGAGATTGCGGCTCGCGAGCTTGAGTTCGGACACGAAGGCCCCGCTCGGCCCGTCGAGATCGAGAATGGCCTGACAGACGGCATAGACGTCCCGTGTCCGCTCGGCCACCTGCCCCTGCGCCAGACCCGCGCCCAGCCGGTCCAGCCGCGCGCCGAGATCGGCGCCGTCGCGCGCCAGGACCATGCCGGCGAAGCGCTCGGCCCGTGTGAAGACGCCATCGGCCAGCCGCGCCAGTTGGCGCGTCGGCTCGGGCGTTCCGAAGAACCGGCTCGACACCGCGCCGGCCTTCGCCTCGCGTCGGATCGAAGACCGGAGGTCGCGGATCCCTTCCTTGAAAGGCAGAGCCAGACTATCAGGATATGGCAACATGGACGCTCTCCCATTTGCGAGTGAACATTAGCACAGGGCCGATCGGAAGATGAGGAATTTTCTCCGGACCGGCGCCATCACAAAGCCGGAGCAAGCCCCCGTCCGCGCGGGGGCGTAACGCGCCTTCGACCCCAAGCGCCCGATGAGAACGCAAGGAACCACAGACATGTCCGATCAGGGATCTCTCGTTGGATCGCGGGCCGACCGGATGCGGGTTCGGGCGGCCTGGATGTATTACGTCGAGCAGATGACGCAGAACGATATCGCGACGGCGCTCGGCGTCGGCCGCGTCAGCGTTGTCCGGCTTCTGGCCGAAGCGCGCAACCGCTCGGAGGTGCGCATTTCCGTTGCCGGGCCGCTGGCCGAACTCACGCAGACCGAGCGCGCGCTGGAAAAACGCTTCGGGTTGGACACGGCCATCGTCGTGCCCGCGCCGGGCTCGGGCGAAGACCCCGCGCCCGTCATCAGCGCGGCCATTGGCCATTATCTCTCGGAAACGGTCGCCAACGGCATGACGGTCGGCCTTGGCTGGGGCCGAACCCTGTTCGAATCGCTCCCCTTCATCGAAGCGCGGGCGCTGGAGGATATGCGCGTCGTCTCGCTGCTCGGCGGCATCAGCCAGGCCCATCGGTTCAACCCGGCGGAATTTGCCTGGCGCTTCGCGCAGATCTTCAACGGCGACGCCTTTCTTCTGACCGCGCCCGCCATCGTCGACAGCGTCGAGACCAAGACGGCGCTGATCGAGCGCTGCGGCCTCAGCTCGGTTCTCGACATGGCAGGCCATCTCGACATGGTGGTGCTCAGCGTCGGCGGCATCACAGCCAACGCCACGACCTATCGCACCGGCTATATCGCGGAGGCCGACCGGCTGTCCTTGAAACGGACCGGTGCGGTCGGCGATCTCCTGTTCCACTTTCTCGATGCGGACGGAAAGCTGGTGGATCATCCGATTAACGCGCGCATCATGTCGGCCGAGGTCGAGGCGATCAGCCGAACGCCCAAGCGCATCATGGCGTCAGGCGGGCCGGATAAGATCGACATTCTGCGCGCCTCCCTCGCCCTTGTCCGGCCGACCGTCCTCATCACGGACGAAACCAGCGCCCTGCGCCTTCTCGAAGCGCCCGCCAGCTGACACGATCCGTCAGAACATCTTGACATAGAAGAAGTCAAATGTTCATTGTTAGGCAACGATGCACGGGAGAGCATCGTCGGGAGGTTTCCATGTGGAGTTGGCAGGTGATCCTGGCGCTTCTGGCGCTGGCGTGGATGCTGCAATGCTGGGGCACGTTCGTCCAGATCCGTCGCTATCGCGATGCGTTCCGGCATTTGTCCTCGGAATATTCCGATGGCTGGATGGGCGCGGGCAAGAGCGGCGGCGGTTTCAGGCGCGGCGCGATCGTCATGGCCGTCGCGGCGCCGGACGGCACGCTCCGCCGCGTCGTCGCCCTCGAAGGGCGCACCATCTTCGCGCATTTCCAGCCGGTGGCGCGTTTCGAAGGTCTCTCGCTCACGCAGGCCCGCGCCGGCGCCGAGGCCCAGCCCAAACATCCGCTGGAGCGGGCGCTTCTGACGGCTCTCGATCAGATCGAGACCGTTCGGCGTGGCACGACGCCATCCGAGGCCACCAATCTCGCAACATTCTCGCCGTCCCTCGCTTGAGCGACGAGCGATGAGCAAGGCCGCCGCGCGGGAGTGGCGCGGCGCACCTGACAAAGGATTTCCAGACTAACGAGAAGCCCCGGAGGGGGTTTCCTCAAAATGGCCGGGAGGGGCCTTATGATGCTGACCATGATGATGGCGCAAGGCGTGGCGGATCTCGCCAGCCATGGCGCCGCCTATGCCCATGCCTTGAGCGACCCCGCGATCGTCGCGCCCGCCACGGACCTCGCCGGCCATCACGGCGCGCTGGCCGACAGCGCCCATCACGGCGCTCAGCTCCTGGCCCAGGCCGCCGATCCGGGCGCCGCCGGAACCGCGCAGGCGACCGCCCCCGCCGGGAGCGGCGGCTCGATTTCGGCTTCCGAATATGCCAAGCGCGTTCAGCAGCTCTCCCCTGGCAATCAGGAAGAGCAACTCGGCTGGCTCGCCACGATCGGCCGCCATTTCATCGGCATGTTCCAGAAGGGCGGCGAGGTCTTCCTCGGCTTCGTCACCGGCATCATCCCGACCCTCGTCGTCCTGATGACGGCTTTCTACGCGCTGACCGGCATGATCGGCGAAGAGCGGGTGCATGGTCTGGCTCAGAAGGCCGGTCGCTACGCTCTGACGCGCTACACCGTCCTGCCGGTGCTCGCCATGTTCTTCCTGACCAACCCTATGGCCTATACGTTCGGCACCTTCCTGGAAGAGAAGCACAAGCCGGCCTTCTACGATTCGGCCGTGTCCTTCTGCCATCCGATCCTGGGCCTCTTCCCCCATGCCAATGCCGGCGAGTATTTCGTCTGGGGCGGCGTTCTGGTCGCGCTTCTGGAGCTGGAAAACCGGGGCGTCATCCCGGCCGGCTACCACATCAATCTCGCCATCTTCTACTTCATGGTCGGCATCGTCGTGATCCTTCTCAAGGGCATCGTCACCGAGCGCGTCACGCGGTTTCTCGCGCAGCGCGAAGGCGTGACGCTCTAAGGCTCGGGACCGGAAGGACAGACCCATGACCAAGACATTCCGAGCCATTCGCGTGTCCGCCGGCAAGGGCGGCTGGGGCGGCCCGCTGGTGATCCAGCCTAGCCCTGAGCGCGACAAGATCGTCGCCGTCACCGGCGGCGGCATTCCCGCCGTCGCCCAGCGCCTCGCCGAACTCACCGGCGCGACCGTCGTGGACGGGTTCCGCACCCCGCCGCTCGAAAGCGAGATCGCGGCCGTGGTGATCGATTGCGGCGGCACGGCGCGCTGCGGCGTCTATGCCCGCAAACGAATCCCGACGGTCAACATCATGCCGGTCGGCCAGAGCGGCCCGCTCGCCCAATTCATCACCGAGGACATCTACGTTTCGGGCGTGACGCCCGAGGACATGGCCCCGGCGGATGGCACGGCCGCACCCAGCGGCCAGGCTTCGGCCTCGCCCGCCGGCATGGGCCAGCCCACCGCCGCGCCGCGCAGCTTCTCCTCGGCGGCGGAAGCCACCGCCGCGCTCGGAAATTCCATGCCGGCCACCAACAAGGGCGGCCTGATCGGCGCGATCACCTCGGTCGGCCGCGTCATGGGCCGGGCCGTCGGCATCTTCTTCAATGCGGGACGGCGCACCATCGACATGGTGATTCGCAACGTGCTGCCCTTCATGGCCTTCGTGACCATGCTGATCGGCATCATCCTCTACACCGGCATCGGCGATCTCCTGGCCGCTCCGATGGGACCGCTCGCCAACAATATCTTTGGTCTGATCGTCCTGTCGGCCATTTGCGGCCTGCCGTTCCTCTCGCCGATCCTCGGCCCCGGCGCCGTCATCGCGCAGGTGATCGGCGTCGCCATTATCGGCCCGCAGATCGCCAATGGCACAATCGCCCCCGCCATGGCCCTGCCGGCGCTCTTTGCCTACAACACGCAGGTCGGCTGCGACTTCGTGCCGGTGGGTCTCGCGCTCGGCGAAGCCAAGCCCAAGACGATCGAGATCGGCGTGCCGGCCGTTCTTCTCAGCCGCCAGATCATGGGTCCCGTCTCGGTGCTCATCGCCTGGGTCGCGAGCTTCTTCCTCTGATCGCGACGCGTTCCTCTGATATCGAAGCGGGCCGGCGCGCCGGCCCGCCCCTGCCGGGCGCGGCACTCATCACCGCTGCCCTTTCCCGGAGAGTGTCATGAGCCTACAATTCCGCACCGCCGTCACCGCCATCGGCCCCGATGTGGCCGACCTTCTGGAGGGCGGCGTCCTCATTCTCTTTGCCGACGGCGCACCGCCGGAGCTCGCCGAAGTCTCGGTGACGCACCGTGTGGTGGAAGGCCCGAGCGACGAGCCTCCGGCGCCGGGCGCGACGATCCGGGTCGGCTCTGTCGAGGCCAGGCTCACCGGCATCGGGCCGCTCGCATGGGGAAAGGTGCGCGACATCGGCCATGTCGTCATCAACTTCAACGGCGCGGAAACGCCCGAGCGCCCCGGCGAAATCACCGCCAGCGAAGTGGATGCCGCGACGCTCGCCGGCGCGCTCCAGCCCGGCGCCGAGATCACGATCGGCGGCTGACCGCCGAGCCCTCGAGGGCAGACCCTTCGGAGCCGCTCGCCACTGAGGATCGCGACCGATGCGCGGCATCGGCTCCGCTCGTCCTCCGAGCCAGCGGCCGGAGCCCCCGCCGGTCCTTCGCCGGTTTCGATTTCCTTGTCCTCTGTGGAACTATGAGTGCCATGATCGAGCGATCCGTCGTCGTGCGCGTGCACGAGGGGCTTCATGCCCGCCCGGCCACGCAATTCGTCAAGCTCGCCAAGAGCTTCGCCAGCGAGATCGAAATCCGCTGCAACGGGCGGGGCGCCAGCGCCAAGAGCGCGGTGAAGCTGATGCTGCTGGGCGTCAAGGAGAACGACGAGGCGACGCTGCGCGCCGATGGCGACGACGCCGCCGACGCCCTTTCGGCTCTCTCCACCTTCCTCCAGACGCCGGACGCCGGCGACGTTGCGCTGCCCGCCAAGCCGGCCGAGACGCAAGCCACGCCGGCGCAGCCGCTCGCCACCAGCGCATCGCGCGGCATCGGCGCCAGCGAGGGCACGGCGGTCGGCCCGGCCTTCGCCTTCTTCCCCGCCGCACTCGACATCCAGCCCCGCACCGTGCCCGGCGACGAGCGCGAGGCCGAGCGCGCACGCTACAGCGCGGCGCTTGCCGAAACCGTCCAGTCCTTCCGCGAAGCCAAGAGCCGGCCGGGCCTGAAGCGCGACGATGCCGCCATCATCGACGCTCTGGTGGAAGTCGCAGAGGATGGCGAGTTCATTGCAGCCGTCGAGGCCGCGATCCGCGACGGGCGCGACGCGCCCAGCGCCGTGGTCGAGGCCGGCCGCGAGATCGCAGCAAACTTCGAAGCGCTGAGCGATCCTTATCTGCGCGCCCGCGCCGAGGATATTCGCAGCGTCACCCGCAGCCTCGCGCTGACGCTTCTCGGGCGCAAGGATACGACGCTCGCCGAGATGCCGCAGGGCTCGATCATCGTGGCGGACGAGATCGCCGCGCTGGACCTTGCCAAGGCGACGCTCTCGAACATCGGCGGCATTCTCTGCCGCAAGGGCGCGGCGACGAGCCATGTCGCCATCATGGCGCGCGCCCATGGTATCCCGGCCGTGCTCGGCTTTCCCACGGAGGAAGCGGTGCTGAAGGCGGCGCGCACGATCGGTCTCGATGGTTCCAGCGGCGAGGTCGCCATCGACCCGGACAGCGAGGCGACGGTGCGCTTCCAAAGCGCCATCGCGCGCGAGGCGGAGGAGCGCCGCAAGCTCGACGCCTATCGCACCGTGGAGCCTAAGACGCGGGACAACAGGCGCATTGAGATCGCCGCCAATCTCGGCTCGCTCGCCGAGATCGAGGGGGCGCTCAAGGCGGGTGCCATGGGCGTCGGCCTGTTCCGCACCGAGTTCCTCTTCATGGAACGGCGGACCCTGCCGGGCGAGGACGAGCAGGCTGAGACCTACACCAAGCTCGCGGAAGCCTTCGCGCCCTATCCGGTCGTGATCCGCACGCTCGATATCGGCGGCGACAAACCGGTGGCCGGCATCGATTTCGAGCACGAGGACAATCCGTTTCTTGGCTGGCGCGGCGTGCGCATGTGCCTGGAGCGGCCCGATGTCTTCAAGCCCCAGCTTCGCGCGCTCTTGCGCGCCTCGCCGGTCGGCAACGTCAAGATCCTGCTGCCGATGATCGCCGATGTCGGCGAAGTCCATGCCGTGCGCGCGCTCCTGGACGAATGCCGCGCGGAACTGGATGCGGCCGGTATCGCGCATGGCGCGTTCGAACTGGGCGTGATGATCGAGACGCCGGCGGCCGTGTTCCTGGCGGCCGAGATCGCGCGCGAGGTGGACTTCTTCTCGGTCGGCACAAACGACCTGACGCAATATGTCATGGCCGCCGACCGGCTCAATCCGCGGGTCGCCAAGCTGAACCGCACGGAGCACCCGGCCGTCCTCGCCGCCATCCGCCACGCGGCCCAGGCCGCGCGCGAAGCCGGCATCTGGATCGGCGTCTGCGGCGAGGCGGCGGCCCGCCCCGACCTCATCCCCTTCTTCGTGGAAAATGGCGTGAGCGAACTCTCGATGAGCCCGACTTCCATCCCCCGCGCGAAGAAATGCGTGACGGAGATTTGAGCGGTGTAAGATGGCTGTTTGAAGTAGTTTCCTGCCTGTCCGCTTTCGGGGACAATCGGAGAGAAGCAGCCCATCAAGGAGCGAGTGGCTTATGCATGATCGGGTGCTTGGGTTCTACGACGAGCATGCGGCCGCCTACGCGGCCGATAGCGTCACCAATCCGCACCTCCTGAGATTCCTGCAGCGCTGTAGATCGGGAGGACGGGTTCTCGAAATGGGTACGGGGGCTGGATTGGATGCCAAGGCCATGCTCGACGCTGGGTTCGACGTCGATGCGACTGATGGATCGGCGGAACTGGCTAAGATCGCCTCGGCTCGTCTTGGGCGGCCTGTCAGGACGATGAAGTTCAACGAGTTGGATGCGGTCGAAGCCTACGACGGGATATACGCCTGTGCGTCGCTGACTCACGCGCGCCGCAACGAGTTGCCGTCGATACTTGCCAAGATCCGCGCCGCCCTTGTGGACGGAGGCGTGGTTTGGGCCAGCTTCAAGACGGGCGCGCAGGAAAACGAGGACAGCCTCGGTCGTTACTACAACTACTTGTCACCCAGTGAACTCCTCACGTGCTGGCAGGATAACGGGCCTTGGACGCGCGTCGAGATCGAGAGCTGGGTCGGGAGCGGCTACGAACAGAAGGTAACAAACTGGTCTGCAATTACGGCCTACCGCTGACCTTTGCCGTCCGCTTTCAAGCGCAAATCGCGATAGAAACAGTGTCTCTGAAGGGTCGCAATCTGTCAAACATGCACCTCGAAGCGTGACGCCGAGGACCGTTTGGAAGCCGTTGACGCGCCAATAGCTCTTTGAAATGGCGCTGAGCTTCGTCAGCGCGCCATCTCGGCCGCGATCTCCTCATAGGTCCGCGCGACGAAATCGGCCCCGGTTTCGTGCAGCGCTTCGCCGGAATTGGCGAGGAGGTGCGCGCCGCCGAGAAATCCATAGGCCGCCATGCCCGCCGCCTTCGCGCCCATGATGCCGAAGCGCGAGTCTTCGATCACGAGGCAGCGCGCTGGATCGGCGCCCATCCGCGCGGCTGCGTGAAGCACGAGATCGGGCTCGGGCTTGCCGCGCGACACGTCATGCGAGGAGAAGATCGCATCCGCAGCGAAATACGAAGCGAGCCCTGTCACGAAAAGGCTGTGCCGGATGCGCTCGTGATCGGACGAGGACGCGACACATCGCGGGAGCGAGGAGGCGTCCAGAAATTCCACCACACCCGGCACGGGCCGCAGGTGCTCCGTGAAGAGCGCCTTCGTCTCCTGCCAGAAGCGGGGATGATAATCCTCCGAAATGCGCTGGCCGGTGCGCGCCTCGATACCATCCAGAATGTCGTGGAATTTCATGCCCACGAAGCTGTTGACCATCTCGGCCGTGACATCGATCCCGGCCTGTCGGAAGACCGACTGCATGGCCCGTCGCGCCAGGATTTCGCTATCGACGAGCACGCCGTCGCAATCGAAGATGATGAGATCGAACTCGGCCATGGGCCTCTCCCCAAACGCAGAAGCCGTGCCGGCGAACTCCGGTTCGTCGGTACGGCGTCGAGGCTTCGAAGTCTATCGCATTCCCCGGCTGCCAGCGTGTCCGCTTCGCCGGGTCAGGTGGCGGGTCATCAGCGCGTCAGTTCGCGCAGGAGACGCGCCACCTCGGCTCGCTGTTCGAATTGCGGCATGTGGCCGGTGCGGGGGAACACGTGCAAGGCGACGCGCCCTGGCAGGCCGGTGAAATGCCTGATCGGCACGACCCGATCCTCCGCGCCCGCCACGATCTTTACCGGCATGGCGAGATCGGGGAGCAGACCCCGCACGTCGAAGTGCTGCGCGCCATGGGAGAAGAGCCGGCCGACCAGCCGCGTCTGCGCCTCCGACTGGACGCCATCGGAGCGGCCGCGCGCGGTGGCGCGCACGAACCCGTCCGAAAGGACGGTGGGATCGCTGACGAGATGGCGCAGCCAGGAGCGGATCGGCGCTTCCTCGCGCGCGCGGGCGAACCCTTCCACAAAGCCGGTGTCGATATCAGGCCCGAAGCCGGCCGGCGCGAGCAACAGGAGCGAGCGCACGTCGATCGCCAACCCGGCCGCGACGGCACTCGCCACCGCGCCGCCGAGCGAATGGCCGACGAGATGACAGGAGGCGAGGCCCAGCGCTTGAAGCGTCTCCTCCACGCCGGACACCAGCGCGTCGAACCCGTCCGCCTCGCGTCCGACCGAACCGCCATGACCGGCCAGATCAAGCCCAAGCACCGGATTGGGGCCGGTGAACTCCGCCAGAAGCGGACGCCAGCTGGCGCTTTCCGAGCCGAAACCGTGAAGGAGGACGAGAGGTGTGCCCTCCCCTTCGCGCAGCGTCACGACGTGGAGCGGCGTCTCGCCATTGACAACGAGACGCGGTTTGGCCGGTGCCGGCTGGGGCGCTGGCTGGCGGGCAAGACCGGGTGCCGGCGCGGGTGGCTCGGTGCGAACCGGAGCCTCCGCCAGCCGGGCGCTGGCCGCTGCCTGCTGTGCCGCTTCCACATCCTCGCGGCCGATGCGCCCCATCGGGCCATGGCCGGTGATGCTGGAGAGGTCGATGCCATATTGGCGCGCGATGCGCCGGGCGAGAGGCGTTGCACGAACGCCGCGGCGCTCGCCTGTCTCCTTGCCGCAGCAAGGCTTGCCCCCGCCGTTCATTCGGGCTGGCACGTTTTGCCTGTCGGCCGGCTTGGCGTCCGCTTTCCCATCCGGGTCGGGTCCGACCACGTTCGGCGTGCCCGCGTCGGCCGTCGGCGCGGGTGCATTCACCGCCTCGCCCTCGGCATAGATCCAGGCCACCGGCGAGCCGACGGCGATGTCGACGCCCTCCGCGCCCGTGACGTTGCGCAGCGTGCCGGAGGCCGGCGCGTCCACCTCCATGGCGGCCTTGTCGGTCTCGATCTCGAACAGCGGTTCGCCCTTCTTGATCGTGTCGCCTTCCTGGAAGAACCAGCGCGAAATCTGGCCGGTCGCCATGTCCATGTCGACCTTGGGGAGGATCACTTCGGTCGGCATCGGCGTCAGCGCTCCCGCCGGGCCAGCGCGCGCACGGCCTGAACGATGTCGGGCACCTGCGGCACAACGGCCTTTTCCAGTTCGGGATTGTAGGGGATGGGCGATTCCGCGCCGCCCAGCCGGATGATCGGCGCGTCGAGATAGTCGAAGGCTTCCGACTCCGCGATCATGGCCGAGATTTCGGCCCCGACGCCCAAGGTCTTCACGCCCTCATAGACGCAGACGAGACGGCCGGTCTTCATCACGCTCGCGATGATGGTCTCGCGGTCCATCGGGCGGATGGTGCGCAGGTCCACGACCTCGACGTCGATGCCGTCTTTTGCCAGTTCCTCGGCGGCCGTGAGCGCCTTATGCACCATGATCGCAGAGGCGACGATGGTCACGTCCCGCCCCGCGCGGCGCACCAGCGCCTTGCCGATCGGCACGGTGTAGCGCCCCTCGGGCACCTCGCCCTTCATCTTGTAGAGGATCTTGTGTTCGAAGATCATCACCGGATCGGGGTCGTCGATCGCGGCGAGCAACATGCCCTTGGCGTCGTGCGGGGTCGCGGGCTGGAGAACCTTCAGCCCCGGCACATGGCCGAGCCAGGCCTCCAAGCTCTGGCTGTGCTGCGCGGCCGCGCCCGTTCCCGAGCCCGCGGG
>NZ_BBWM01000031.1:0-1133 GCF_001463805.1 Aureimonas sp. D3
TCACCTGGAACGCCCCGCCATAGACGCCGATATCCTCGCCCATGATGAAGACGCGCGGGTCTTCCTCCATGGCGATGGCGATGGCTTCCTGGATCGCCTGGGCATAGGACAGCTCGCGGCCGACAGCCGCGTCGATGGTCTCGCTCATCTTAAGAATCCTTCGGCTCGAAAGGCCGTTATGCCGTGTAGACGAAGGCCGTCGCGTCCTTCGCATCGGGCGACGGCGAGTTCCTGGCAAATTCGATGCCGTCCGCGATCTCGCGTTCGACGCCCGCCCGGATCGCCTCGATCTCGGCCGCATCCACGACGCCATAGTCCAGCATCTCGGCCTCGAACCGGCCGATCGGGTCCTTGGAGATCCAGTCGTCGATCTCTTCCTTGGTGCGGTAGCGGTTGCGATCGCTCTTGGAATGGCCGCGATGGCGGTAGGTCTTGCACTCGATGAGGGTCGGCCCCTCGCCGGCGCGCGCGCGCTCGATGGCCTTATGCGAGGCTTCGGCGACATCCGACAGCGAATTGCCGTCCACGGTCACGCCCGGCATGGAATAGCCCACGGCGCGATCGGCGATGTTCTTGACCGCCGTGGAGCGCTCGGTCGAGACCGACATGCCATATTTGTTGTTCTCGCAGACGAACACGACCGGCAGCTTCCAGATCGAGGCCATGTTCAGCGCCTCATGGAAAGCGCCCTCGTTGTTGGCCCCGTCGCCGAAGAACGACACGACGACGTCGCGCCGCTTCTGCATCTTCATGGAGAGCGCGGCACCGACCGCGATCGGCAAGCCACCGCCCACGATGCCGTTGGCCCCGAGATTGCCCTTGGTCACGTCGGCAATGTGCATCGAGCCGCCGCGCCCCCGGCAATAGCCCGTTTCCTTGCCGAAGAACTCGGCGAACATGCGCCCGACCTCGGCACCCTTGGCGATGCAATGGCCGTGGCCGCGATGGGTGGAGGTGATCTGGTCCGTATCGGTCAGCGCGAGGCAGGTGCCGACGGCGGACGCTTCCTGGCCGATGGAGAGATGCATCGTGCCGTGGATGAGGCCGCGCATATAGCTTTCCTCCGCCCCTTCCTCGAAGCGGCGGATCAGATGCATCTGGCGCAGCGCGTCCTTCAGGACTTCGGGCGGGAA
>NZ_BBWM01000032.1:0-136490 GCF_001463805.1 Aureimonas sp. D3
CCCTTTGGTTGAACCGGGGCCAGCGCTCGCGAGCCTATGGTTTGGATGAGCAGCGGCGCTTCCACCGCCTGTCGCGCAGCGTACTCTCGGCCATTCGCACAGCCGAGCGCCTCGGCGAGGCGCAAGCGGAACTCGCGCTGGCTCATCAGGCTCTCGAAATCCAAAGGGTGGCGGTGCTCACGCTCGACCGCGCGATGAAGCTCCGCGATGCCAATGCGCTGGCCGAGGAGGTGCTGCGCCGCGAGGATGGATTGAGGTCCCGTCAGGGCCATATCGAGCCGACGGACCCGAAAGACGCCATCGCGTTTCGCCAGGCTGTTCATCGGGTCACGATGCCGCTCCATGGCTTGGCCTCGCCCGACACCAGCTTGACGATCCGCAGACCGAACAATCAGTTTCCCTATCAGGTTTTCGTAGCGGCAACCCGTGGCCGGAAAGCATTCCTGAGGTTTTCTTCGGCGGAGACGGCCGTCTTGACCTTCCGGGCCACATCACGAAATTGTGCTCCTGATCTTTCCTCGTTCGGGGCGCACTTCCACCTGACGCCCTCCGAACTGCGTTTGGCGGAAGCTTTGCGGGATGGCGCTCCTCTTCCCGTAGCGGCCAAGGCGTTGGGTATCGGCTATGAGACCGCGCGTAGCCAACTCAAGGCTGTTTTCGCCAAGACGGGAACACAACGACAGGCCGAACTAACGCTGATCATAAGCCTATGGTTGAATTCCGGAACGTAGAGAAAACTCAAAGCTCAACCATGAACAACATTTCACCCGATTGGGTGACGACGCATTCACCTCCGGCGTGCACAACATGTTATAGGTCTTTTCCGATAGTTACATATGTAAGGACGCCATAATGGATGCCGCCCCCAACGATGAACAGAGGGTTGCCTTCACCCGTCGCAAGGTTGAACATCGAAAGACCTTTGAAACGTTTCAAATCGATGAGGGATTTGCTCGAAAGCTGCGCGCGTTCGGCGACCGTTACCAGTTGACCATGGCGGAGCTTCGGCTCGTGATCGTCCTGCAGGAAGGGCGTGGCCTGAAAGCGGCGGCCCGGCGCATCGGCGTCGGCTACGAAACCGTCCGCACGCAGGTCAAATCCGTTTTCATCAAAACCGGAACCAAGCGACAAGCGGACGTCGTGACATTGCTCGCGTCCTTTTCGGAAAGCTGAGCGCTCCTTTCGCCCTTCACGCTCATACGCCGCCTGTTTCGCATGCCGATCGCCGAGCCGGCGGCCTGCGACCTTTTGGACTTTCAACTTGAAGGCGCGGCTTCATTTCTGCAAGTTACACTTACGATTAGCAAAGGACCGATCGCTATGATTCCGTGGCGCTGCGTTCCAATCCGTCTTTCTTTCTCGTGAAGCGAGCCGAAGAGCATGTCACCCCGTCTGGACGATAGACCCCATGTCCTCGGATCGGCCGCCTCGACGCCGAAACTCGGATCCCAAGCGAAGCAGGGTGAGGCGCGGCCGCGCGACCCCCTGGCCGAGGGCGAGCCGCTGGAGCGCTCGCCTTGGCATGTCAGCCTGTTTCTTCGCCGCTTCCTTCTGGCGCTCGCCGTCGGACTGCCGGCCATCTTCCTCGTGTCGGACAGTTGGGGCGAAGCCTTTCTGCTGAGTGCCGTGTTCGTGGTTGCGCTTCAGGCGATCTATCTGGTTCTGGCCTTCCTGTTCATCTGACCCGCTTTGGGCTTGTCGGCGCTGTCAGCCTGTGCGACCTGCGCTCATCGAGCCGCAGTCGAGGGAGCGCCACAGGCATGGAACGGTTTCACGAGATCGGACGCGGCAAGATCGCCGCCATCGCGACCTCGCTCGAGATGCGGCAGCGGCCGCCCTTGCGGCCCACACCTGAAGCGCTGATGGGCGAGATCGTCCCCTGGACGCAGCCCGATGCCGACACCTATCTCGCCCTTTACCGCAAGGTCGGCGCCCCGCATCTCTGGTTCTCGCGCCTCTATATGAGCCAAGCCGAACTCGATGCCGTGCTCCAGAACCCGGCGACAGCGATCTTCTCCTGGCGTGTGGCGGGCGAAGACGAGGGCCTTCTGGAACTCGACTTTTCCGAGCCGGAAAGCTGCGAGATCAAATATTTCGGTGTCTCCGAGAGCCAGCAGGGAACGGGCGCGGCGCGCGCGCTGATGAACCACGCGATCGAGACCGCCTTTGCCCGGTCTGTGCAGCGTCTCTGGCTGCACACGAACACGATCGACCACCCCCGCGCCCTCGCCTTCTACCAGCGCAGCGGCTTCGTCCCCATCGGCCAGAGCCTGGAGATCGCCGACGATCCACGCCTCAACGGCGCGCTGCCGCGCGATGCCGCGCCCCATGTCCCGATCTTCGACTGATCATTCTGTTCATCAGGCTTTGGCTGCCGCGCGATAACAGGCGGGCGTCAAGCCCGTCTCGGCCTTGAAGACACGCGTCAGTTGGCTCTGGCTGGTGAAGCCGCAGGCGAAGGCGATCTCGGCGATCGCGCCCGCGCCCGCAAGGAGGTGCAGCGCCCGCTCCACCCGCCGCCGGCGAACATAGGAATGGGGTGAAACGCCGAAGCTTTCGCGGAACATGCGCTGGAAGTGGAAGGCGCTGAGCCCGGCCGCGTCGGCCAGATCGTCCAGTCGCAGCGCGTCCTCCAGCCCCGCCTCGACATGATCGATAACGCGCCGGCGGAGATGCGGTGCGAGGCCGCCTTTCAAACACGGTCGCGCCCCCACACCGGCCGACAGGCAGAGGCCCAGCGCTTCGCCCATCGCTTCCTCGGCCGCCAGAGATTCGCCAGAGCGGACCGCGCCTGCCAGACGCTCCATGGCCAGTGCCAGACGCGGCTGGTCGGAAAAGGTCGCCTCCGGCAGAACCATCAGCCGCGCATCGCGCTCGAACGCTTCGGCAAAGTAGCGGCGCGCCTCCGCGTCCGGCAGATAGAGATGGACGAATTCGAACGTGTCGGAAATCTCCCATTCCGAGGAATGGCCCTGCGGCAGGACGCAGACCGCGCCTGGCCGACCACTTGCCATCTGACGGCCGAGACGGCGCGTCCCCTCGCCGCCCCGCAGATAGAGGCTGATCGTATGCCCCTGCGGCCGCTCGTAGCGCACGCGGTCGCGCGCATTGGTCCAGATCGCAGCCGATGCGTCGCGCGGGCGCTGGGCGAGGCCGAAAGCGCGTCGAACACGGAAGGCGGGGCGGAGAGCGGCATGGAAAGTGTCCGGGCGATCCCCTCCTGAAGGGGCTTTAGCGCCGATCTTGCGCGCGAGCAGCGGGTCTTCGCAAGCTCGTTCCACCGCAAGAAACGGCAAGAGCGTCGAGTGCGGAGCGCGTAAGGAGATGGCGAATGAGAGCGCCGAACGGTCGCCCCCGTGTGAACGGACAAGGGTGGGCGGTGGCGGCGAGGTTGAGCCGGGGCCGAGCAGGGCCGTGCCGTCCTACACGAACGGGCAGGCATGGGCTGCGTGCGGAACCGGTTCCAGCCTGATGACGCGGGCGGCCAGTTTCGCCGCGTGGCAGGCGCCCCCCGCACCCGCCAACCCGCCCTGCGAACCACGCGGCTCCTTGGGACGCTCCCATTCTTTGCGACCGGAGACGCACCATGAACGCCGCGCTTTTTCTCTCCACCGTCCTGATCTGGGGCACGACCTTGATCGCCATCGCCTTTCAGGTCGGGCCGGTGCCCGTGCCGGTCTCCGTCTTCTATCGCTTCGCGCTGGCCGGGCTCATCCTTCTGGCCGTCTTGGCCGCCATGCGCAGGCTGACGATCCCCAAGCGGCGCGATCAGCCCTTCGTCCTCCTCCAGGCGCTCTGCCTCTTCAGCTGCAATTTCCTCTGCTTCTACAAGGCGGCGGCTTACGTGCCCTCGGGGCTGATCTCGGTGATCTTCTCGCTGGCGACGGTCTATAACGCCGTGAACGCGCGGCTCTTCTTCGGTGACCCGATCACGCCCCGTGCGTTGCTCGCGGCGGGTCTCGGCGCATCCGGCCTTCTCGTTCTGTTCGGGCCGGACATTTTCGTGAGCTTCGATGCCGAGACGCTGAAGGGCGTCGGCCTCGCCGCGCTCGGCACGCTGTTCTTCTCCTTCGGCAATATGGTGTCGCGGCGAAACAGCGCCGCGGGCCTTGCCCCGGTCACCGCTAATGCCTGGGGCATGACCTATGGCGCGCTGATCCTGCTTGCCCTCGTGGCTCTGACGGGCACTCCGCTCATCGCCCCCCCAAGCGGCCGCTATGTCGCGGCGCTGGCCTATCTCGCTGTGATCGGTTCCGTGATCGGCTTCACGACCTATCTCATGCTGGTCGCGCGCATCGGCTCGGCGCGGGCGGCCTATGCCACGGTCCTGTTTCCGATCGTCGCGCTGACGCTCTCCAGCGTCTTCGAGTCCTATCATTGGACGCTGACGAGCCTGATCGGCCTCGCGCTGACGCTGGCCGGCAATGCCGTGATCTTCTCCGGGCCGAAGGTCTCCGCGCCCGTTTCGCCCCCATCCCCTCGCGCAAAACTCGCTTGATGGAGCCTGTGACGCTTCGGCCACGCCTGTGGAAAAACCGGAGCGTCAGCCCCAATCAAGCCCAGACTGTTTTCTAGCGCATTCCGAACGATCCTGACGGGCGCCCGTAGAATGGCCCCGACCATCGGAAGGCTGGAATTTCCATGAAGAAGCTTCTCCTCGTGCTCGCCGCCGGCTCCCTCCTCGCCGGCTGCACCACCGATCCCTATACCGGCGAGCAGAAGCTCTCCAACACGGCCGGGGGTCTGGGCATCGGCGCGGGCGCCGGCGCGCTCGGCGGCTACCTCGTCGGCCGCGCGACGGGCACCGATCCCGGCCGCGCCGCACTGATCGGCGCCGGCATCGGCGCCATCGGCGGCGGCGGCATCGGCGCCTATATGGACCGCCAGGAGGCGGACCTGCGCGCCCAGCTCCAGGGCACCGGCGTCTCGGTCACGCGCAATGGCGACCAGATCATCCTCAACATGCCCTCCAACATCACCTTCGACACGAACCAGGATCAGGTGCGCTCGCAGTTCTACCCGACCCTCCAGTCGGTCGCGATCGTGCTCAACAAGTATGATCAGTCGATCGTGGATGTGGCCGGCAACACCGACAATGTCGGCAATCAGAGCTACAATTTCGCCCTGTCGCAGCGCCGCGCCGGCTCGGTCGCGCAGTTCCTCCAGAGCCAGGGCGTCAACCCGCGCCGCCTGAACGTGCAGGGCTACGGCATGTCGCGCCCGGTCGCCTCCAACCAGACGGAAGCGGGCCGCGCCCAGAACCGCCGCGTCGAAATCTCCATCTCGCCGCTCCGCGCTGGCTAAGCCCAAGTCTTGGCCTTGGACGGGCGATTTCGCCCGCTGCTTCGATCCCAAAGGGCCGCCCGTCCGGGCGGCCCTTTTTTCATGCGCGCGTCAGGCGTCAAAGGGCCGTTCGCCGCGCCTCGGGCGGCGCGATCGCGTCGAACCGATCGGCCAGTTGGTCCAGCGCCTCGCGCATCGCAGCCCCTGCCAGCGCTCGCCCATGGCCGGTGACGATCAGCTCCGGCCGCAGCGCCGCGATCTTGCGCACCGAGTCCCGCGCGGCCGTCCAGTCCGGCGTGAAGTAGCGCGGCGGCCCGTGCATCTCGAGCGCCTGCACCGCCACCTCATAGGCCGATTCCTGCCCCGTCGAGATCACGGCATCGCCCGCGATCAACGTCCCGTCCTCGTCGCGAAACAGCGAGACATGGCCGGGCGTATGACCCGGCGTATGGAGCCAGCGCCAGCCCGGCAGAGGGGGCACGCTGCCATCATCCGGCAACAAACGAAGATGGCGGGAGATATCGACTGGCGAGCGCGGGAAGAGCGGCGCGAGCTTCGGCATGATCCCGCCATCGGCGCTCGTATCCGACGGCGGATAGCTTTCGCGCCCGGTCAGGAACGGCGCTTCGAGCGGATGGGCGAAGACCGGCGCGTCCCATTCGGCGGCCAGATCCTCCAGCGCACCGATATGGTCGAAATGCCCGTGGGTCTGGAGGATGGCGGCGGGCCGCGCCCCTTCCCCGAAGCGCGCGGCGGCGGCCTCCTTGATGTGCCCCTTGGTGCCGATGATGCCGCAATCGATCAGCACCCAGGCTCGGTCGCCCGCCTCGGGCAGGCCGACAAAGGCGACATTGACGAGGATGGTTCTGAGATAGGCGAGGTCGGGGCGCACCTCGCGCACGTCGTTCGCCAGCACTCGTTCGGGCGCGCGCGCTTCCTCGCCAAGCGGTATCTGGACGGCCATGCCGGGTCTCTCCGTTCGAGGGATGACCCCGGCGCAACGAGAGCGGCCGCCCCTTTGCTCCCGCCCTTGGCCGGCTGATCTCTCAGCCGGCCAAGCGATGGAGGCTCAAGCCTCCATGGTCCCGCGCTTGTCGGCGCGGTGGCTGATGATCGCGATGAGGCACGCGAGGCCGGCCAGAATGGCCGAGGCCACCGGCAGCATGGCGTAGGAGATGCCGTAGGCGATCAGCATGGCCCCGATCCAGGCGCCGAACGCGTTGCCGAGGTTGAAGGCGCTCTGGTTCACGGTGGAGGCGAGATTGCGCGCGCCCTTCGCCGTCGCGACGATCCGCATCTGGATGGGCGAGGCCAGCCCGAAGACCAGTGCGCCCCAGATCAGAAGCAGCGTCAGCATGGGCACCGTGTCGGCCGCCCAGAAATGCATGGCGACGAGAACGAGGCTCATGGCGGCGAACATGCCGATAATGGCAGGCATCAGCTTCCAGTCGCCCAGCCGCGCGCCGATGACATTGCCGAAGGTCATGCCGACGCCGAAGATCAGGAGGAGATAGGGCACGCGCTCGGGCGTGATGCCCGTCACCTCCGAGAGAAGCGGCGAGATATAGGTGTAGAGCGTGAACAGCGCGCTGGAGGCGAGCACACTGAGGCTCATGGCCATAAGCACCGGCCCCCGGCCGAGCGCGCGCAGCTCGTCCTTGAAGCGCACACCGGAGCGCGGATGGCTTTGCGGGGCGAAGAGAAAGAGCGCCAGCGAGGTGAGAAGAGCCAGCGCCGTCACAATGAAGAAGGGCGCGCGCCAGCCATATTCCTGGCCGATGAAGGTGCCGAGCGGCACGCCGAAGACATTGGCGAGCGTCATGCCGACGAACATCATGGCGATGGCCTGCGCCTCGCGCCCCGGCCGGGCGATCTCGGTGGCCAGCACCGCGCCGATGCCGAAGAACGTGCCATGCGCCAGCGCCGTGAAGACGCGCGCGGCCATGAGCAGGCCATAGGTCGGGCTGAGCGCGCAGGCGAGATTGCCGATCACGAAGACCATCGACAGGAGGATCAGCGCCCGCCGGCGCTCCCAGCGCGAGGTGAGGACGGCGAGCAGCGGCGCGCCGAAGACGACGCCCAGCGCATAGCCCGTCACGAGAAGCCCGGCCTGCGGGATGGTGACTTGGAGATCGTCGGCCATGTTGGGCAGAAGGCCCATGATGCCGAACTCGCCGCAGCCGATGGTGAAGGAGCCGAGCGAAAGGGCGGCGAGCGTCAGGCCCGCGCGCGGCGCGGGAGAAGCCGCCGCGCCGCCCTCCCGCACGGAGGAGGGAACGGAAAGGTCCATGAAATGCCGCCTGATAGGGTTCGCGTCTCTCAGCGACACCATGGCGCCGCCGCCTTGACGACCCCGAAAACTGCAAGCCTGCCATGCAGACAGGACGTGGCGGAGCTGAAACTTCGCCAACCTTACCAAAGAGGCGATATGAGCACCGCTGGATCGAAGCCGAAGAACGGAGCCCCCTGTCTGCGGCGATCCGTCGCCGCGCTGTTTCACGTGAAACCCTTCGCGGTGGGCGCGGCGCGAGGATGTCGCCCCGCGCCGCGATTGATATCACGCAGCCTGTCGCAACGATTCCGCCACGCTGGCGGAGAGCGGCGTGGTCGGGCGGCCGATCAGGCGCGACAGCGCGCGCCCATCGTCGAACAGCGCACCCTCTGCCGCCTTGGCGTCGTAGCTCGCGAAAGCCTCTGCCATCGCGGCAGGCAGCCCCGCGCCGGTCAGGGCGCCGGCGTAATCGGCCTCCGGCATGTCGATATAGGGAATGCTGCGCCCCGACTGGCGGGACAGCTCGGCCGCGAGGTCGCTGAGCGTATAGGCTTCGTCGCCGGCGAGTTCATAGACCTTTCCCTGGTGGCCGCTCTCGGTCAGCACCACGGCCGCCGCCTCGGCATAATCCCGCCGCGCCGCCGAGGAAATGCGCCCCTCGCCCGCACTGCCGATGAAGGCGCCATGCGCCAGCGCCGGGGGCACGGAGGCCATGTAGTTTTCGGTGTACCAGCCATTGCGTAGGATCGTGTGCGGGAGGCCGGAGTCCCGCAGCGCCGCTTCCGTCGCCAGATGCTCGCCCGCCAGCGACAGGGAAGAGCGGTCGGCATGGAGCAGGCTCGTATAGACGATATGCCCGACACCGGCCGCCTTGGCCGCCGCGATCACCGCGCGGTGCTGCGCCTCGCGCTGGCCGACTTCGCTCGAGGAAATCAGCAGCAGCGTGGACACGCCCGCCAGCGCCGGGGCCAGCGTCGGCGGGTCGCTATAGTCGAAGCGGCGCGCCTCGATGCCGGCCTCTGTCAGCGTCTCGGGCGAGCGCGCGAGGGCGAGCACCGTCTCGTTCGGGCGGCGGGCGGCGAGGTCTTGAAGGACGAGGCGTCCGAGCGCGCCGGTGGCGCCGGTGATGGCAATGCTCACGATCAATCTCCTTGCTGGATCGATCGCCAAGACCTAAACAGGATGCTTACGAAAGATAAGTACGCACAAAAAGGTTCGTATGGAAATTTCCTCCGAGGCCGGCTCCACCCTGTCCGACAGGATCAGGCGCGGCGATGTCCTGGCCGCCGCCTGCCCTTCCCGCGCGGTGCTCCGTCATCTCACCAGCCAATGGGGCGTTCTGATTCTGATCGTTCTGGAAGAAGGCACGTTCCGCTTCAGCACGCTGCGCCGCCGGATCGACGGCGTGAGCGAGCGGATGCTGGCCCAGACCCTGAAGGCGCTGGAAGGCGACGGCCTGGTGCGCCGCACGTCCTTCGACACGGTGCCCCCGCATGTCGAATATTCGCTGACGGATCTGGGCGCACAGGCCGCTCGTCGCGTTCGCGATCTGGTGGACTGGGTGGAAACCAGTCTGCCCGCGATCCTTGGCGCGCGGGATGAGTCGGGGCGGCGAAGCGCCTAGCGCGCGCCCCACGTATCCGTCAGGCGATAGCCTTCCGGCCAGGGGTCGGCGGGGTCGAGCATGTGCTGGTGGATGCCCGTGATCCAGCCGCGCCCGGAAATCTCCGGCCGGATGGCGGGACGCCCACCCACTTGTGCCGGACCCAGAATGCGGCCCGTAAAGGTGGAGCCGATCAGTGAGACCGCCGTGAGGCTGTCCGCTTCCGTCATCTCTCCACGCGCGTGGAGCACGGCCATGCGGGCCGAGAGGGCGGTGCCGGTGGGCGAGCGATCCACCTTTCCGGGTCGGATGGCGACCGCCGCGCCCGCGCGCAGGCCCTCCGCCGTCCGCTCCACGCGCCCGGCAAAGAGGCAGAAGGAGAAATGCCGCCAGTCCGGGTTCTCCGGGTGGTGGAAGCCGAGCTGTTCGTCGGCGGCCTTTGTGATGCGCACGCCGAGCCGCGCGATCTCATGCGCCTCTTCGGGCACCAGCTTGAAGCCCAGCGCTTCGGCATCCACGATCACGAAACTGTCGCCGCCATAGGCGGTATCGACGCGGAGGGGCCCAAGGCCCGGCACGTCGAGCGAAGCGTCCAGCTTGTCGGCGAAGCTCGGCAGGTTTTCCACGAAAATGCGCTGCGCCTTGCCGTCCCGGCACTCGGCGCGCACGGGGACGAGCCCGCCCGGCGCTTCCAGCAACAGGCGCGTTTCGGGCTCGGTCATGGGAATGATGCCGCCGTCGAGCAGCACGGTCGCCACGCAGATCGAGTTGGAGCCCGACATGGGCGGCGTGTCCTCCGGCTCCATGATGATGAAGGCGGCATCCGCCTCAGGGTTCTTCGGGGGAACGAGCAAGTTCACATGGCGGAAGACGCCGCCGCGCGGCTCGTTCAGCACGAAATTGCGCAAGCTGTTGTCGCTGGCGATGAAGCGGCTCTGCGCCCAGAGCGTGTCGCCCGGCGGAGGCGCGACGCCGCCGACGATCACGTCGCCGACCTCTCCTTCGGCATGGGCCGAGATGACGTGAACCGTCTTGATGCTGCGCATCGCTTCGCTCCCCTCAATTCAACCAAGCCGGCAGGCGCGGCAGGGCGCGGCCGGTCAGCGCGGCTTCGACGCAGTCTTGCAACGTGCCGAGTCGGACGGTGCAGCCCGACAGGCCCGGCCCGTAATGGGCGTATTTGCCGGAATCCGTCAGCACCACTTTCGCCCGCTCGGGAAAGACCGGCCGCGAAATCGAGCACCAGCAGAGATCGGGCAGGACCTCGACGCCGCTCGATGCGAGCCGCGCCAGCGTGCCGTCGGCGCGGGCGGCCGCGATCGTGTCGCGCCCGGCCGTGACGATCACCGACACACCGTCCGCGCGCTGCCGCCCGTCCAGCGCTTCGGCCAAGGTGCGGCACTCATTGATCGAAGCATGAGGGCTGCCGAGCGCGACGAGATCGATTGTGGCCGGGCCGCCATTCAGGCGCTCCCAGGCTGTCGCCAGATCGGCGCGGGTGATGGTGAGGTGATCGGCTTCGGGCAGCGCGGCACCCTCGGCCTCGGGCGTCACGCCTTCCACATGCAGCATGGGCGCGGCGGATGTCGTGCCGAAGGCGGCGCAAAGCGCCTTCAGATCGTCCGGCGTCGGCGCAAGAGATGCAAGGCCCGTCAGGAGGGGAATGCGGTCGGGCGAGGCGAGCCCCGCGAGATAGCCGACCACGGGCCAGAATGCCCCGCCCGCCCCATCCGGCGCGTCCACATGGAGAACCCGGCGGGCGCGGCGATGCTCGCGGAGGTAGACCCCTGAGAGTGGCGCGCGGCCGGTCAGCGCGATGCAGAGATCGAGAAAGTCCGGGTGCTTGGCCGTGCGCGCGCCGAGCACCGAGTTGGCATAGATCACGGCGTTGGATTCCGACCAGCCGATGGCCTCGCCCTCCTCCGGCGCATCGGGCAGCAGATAGGGCGCGCAGGTGAAGCTCGCTCTAGCCCCCATGCGCACATAGGCGTCGGCGAGGCGCGCGGCGGGCAAGCCGAAGGCATCGGGCACGCCCTGCCGCTGCCAGTTCTCGCGGTCCACCGAAATGGCGTTCATCGTGGTGGGGATGGCAACGCGCGCGCCAAGCGCTTCCATCTTTTCGGCAAAGGTCAGGTTGGCGGGGCTGGCATAGATGCAGCCGTCGATATGGGCGCGCGAGACATTCGTGAGCGCCTCGGCCCCCTGCTGGCGCGCCACCGCGCAGAGAATGCGCATGGCCTGCCGCGCCGCCTCGCCCCGCTCGCCCGCCAAGCAGGATCGGTCATGGTCGCTGAGGGTGAGGTCCGCGGCGGACAAAGGCTCGACCGCAAGGCGAAGCCCCTCGGCCTCGATGCCCTCCGGTCCGAGCCGCGCGCACGAGGCTTTCGCGAGAGCCGCGAAATTGGCCTCGGACAGGCGGAACACCGGTAGCGATCGGCCGAACAGTTCGCCCGCCACCAGCGCGCCCAGCGTCAGCACGTCCTCCGACCCGGAGAACACCAGCGCCGCCGGGGCGCGCCCTTCCAGCACGAGATCGAGAAGCACGCCGGAGCCGGTGCAGGAGCCCCGGCTGGTCGGCATCATCAGGACCGCGCCAGACACTGAGGCGCCATGGGCGGGATGATGGACGTCGATGATGCGGCCCGTCGCCGGGTCCACCCCGCCCCAAAAGCTTAGGGGCTCGGAGAGCGCCAGGATCGTGCCATCCGCCCGGCCGTCCAGGATGGCGAGGGCCGCGCCGCTCATTTCACCACGAAGCCATGCGCGAACGGGTCGCGGTCGTCGATGAAGATCGTGTTGATGCCCGTCTGGCGCGCCCAGCCGGCGATGGACGGAATGATGGCCGGACGGTTCGCCACGCTCACCGCCGCCTCGACGCGGCCCTTGAAGAGCGAGCCGATGATGGATTCGTGGACGAACTCGTCGCCGACCTGAAGCTTGCCCTTGGCCGCGAGTTGCGCCATGCGGGCCGAGGTGCCGGTGCCGCACGGTGAGCGGTCGATCGCCTTTTCGCCATAGAACACGGCGTTGCGCGCGTGCGCGCCCTCGACCGTCGGCACGCCCGTCCACTGGATATGGCTGAGGCCCTGAATTTCCGGGTGCTCGGGATGGACGAACTCATACTTGGCGTTGAGCGCGGCGCGCAGCTTGGGCGAGAAGCCGACCAGCTCGCCGGCCGTAAAATCGGCCATGTCCCGGAAATTCGTCTGCGGCTCGACGATGGCGTAGAAATTGCCGCCATAGGCGACATCCACCACGATCTCGCCCAGCCCCTCGACCTCGGCCGTGAGCCCTTCGGCATAGAGGAAGCCCGGCACGTTGGTGAGGCGCACCTCCTCCACGAAGCGGCCTTCCTGGCGGTAGGTGATATCCACCTTGCCGGCGGGCGCGTCGATGGAGAGCTTGCCGGGCTCGCGCGGCTGGATCAGCCCGTTCTCGATCGCCATGGTGATCGTGCCGATCGTGCCATGGCCGCACATGGGCAGGCACCCGGAGGTCTCGATGAAGAGCACGGCCACGTCGCAATCGGGACGCGTCGGCGGATAGAGGATCGAGCCCGACATCATGTCATGGCCGCGCGGCTCGAACATCAGCCCGGTGCGAATCCAGTCGAACTCGGCCAGGAAATGCGCGCGCTTCTCCAGCATGGTCTCGCCCTTGAGAAGCGGACCACCGCCCGACACGAGGCGGACGGGATTGCCGCAGGTGTGGCCGTCGAGACAGGAAAACGTATGGTTGGCCATGGGCCGGACCTCAATCGATAATGTGTCGGGCGCGCCGCGCGCGGATCAGAAGCGTTGCGGCGAAAAGGGTGTCGGATCGATGGCGGACGGACGCCCCGAGACGAGATCGGCCACCAGCCGCGCCGTGCCGGCCGACTGGGTGAGGCCGAGATGGCCGTGGCCGAAGGCGTAGGTAACGTGCCGCGAAGCGCGCGCCGGGCCGATGGCGGGCAGCGAATCGGGCAGTGACGGGCGAAAGCCCATCCATTGCTGTCCGCCCTCCGTCTGCAAGCCGGGCAGGAACGCCTTCGCCTTGGCGAGCATGGCCTCGGAGCGCTTGAAGTTCGGCGGCAGCGACAGGCCGCCGAGCTCCACCGCGCCGCCGACGCGCACGCCGGAGGACAGGCGCGTCACGACAAAGCCATGGCCGCCGAAGGTGATTTGCGTGCGCAGGTCGAACGCGCCCGCCGGCAGCGTCGTGTTGTAGCCGCGCTCGGTTTCCAGCGGGATGCGCTCGCCGAGCGTCTGCGCGATGCGATGCGAGAAGGCCCCGGCCGCGACCACCACATGGCCGGCGCGCCGGGAGCCGCCTTCGGTCTCGATCGCGACGCCAGCCGCGTCGGGTTTCACCGCCGAAACGCTCGCGCGCTCGATCACGCCGCCGCCCGCCCGAAACCGTTCGGCCAGCGCCAGCACATAATCTTTGGGATCGGCGATGGAAAACCAGCCGGGCGTGAACGTGCCATGCGTGAAGCGCGGTGACAGGCCGGGTTGGATCGCCGCCATCTCGGCCGCGTTCATATGCCGGAATTCGATCCCATGCCGCGCCCGCGCGTCCCAGCCGGGCTGCGAGGCATCCAGTTCGGCTTGGGACTCATAAACCTGAAGGTTGCCTTCCTTACGCAGCATCCCGAGCGTGCCCGTCGCCTCCAGGAAGGGCTCCAGCTCGGCCTTGGAGAGATCCATCAGCGCGGTCTGCGCCGCCGTCGCGGCCTCCACGCGGTCCGGCTGGCAGGCGCGCCAGAAGCGCAGCATCCAGGGTGTGATCTCCAGCGCATAGCGCGGCGGCACGCTGAGCGGCCCCAGCGGGTCGAGCAGCCAGCGCGGGGCCTTCTTCAGGATGCCGGGCGAGGCGAGCGGCAGGATGTCGGTGAAGGCGAAGGCGCCCGCATTGCCGGCCGAAGCCCCGGCCGCCGGCCCCTCGCGGTCGAGAACGGTGACGCTGAGGCCCCGCGCCTGGAGCGCCAGGGCGATGGACAATCCGATGACGCCCGCGCCGATGACCGTGACATCCGGCTGGGCGGAAGGGGATGAGGTCATGTCAGTGCGTCGCCGCCAGGAAGGTCTGCGTTTCCGGGTTCTTCGGCGCGCCGAACAGCTCCTCCGGCGGGGCGATTTCGGCCATGACGCCCTTGTGGAAGAAGGCGACGCGATCCGACACTTCACGCGCGAACTTCATCTCGTGCGTCACGCAGATCATGGTCATGCCTTCGGAGGCGAGCATGCGCAGCGTGTCCAGCACCTCACCGACCAGCATCGGGTCGAGCGCCGAGGTCACTTCGTCGAAGAGCATATATTCCGGGCTCATGGCGAGCGCGCGGGCGATCGCCATGCGCTGCTGCTGGCCGCCCGACAGGCGGCCGGGATAGACCTTGAGCTTGTCGCCCAGGCCGACATGGCCGAGTTGCTTCACCGCGATGGCCTCGGCCTCGGCTTTGGACAGGCCCAGAACCTTGCGCGGCGCGAGCATGACATTCTCGATGACGGTGAGATGCGGGAAGGCGTTCCACTGCTGGAACACGATGCCGACCTTCTGGCGCAGCTTGTCGAGATTGGTGCTCTTGGCGTGAACCTCGGTGCCGTCGATATGGATGGAGCCGGAATCGATCGGCTCCAGCCCGTTGATGCAGGTGAGAAGCGTCGACTTGCCCGAGCCCGAGCCGCCGATGATGGTCAGCACCTCGCCCTTGGCGACGGTGAGGTCGATGCCCTTCAGCACTTCCAAGGGGCCGAAGGATTTGCGCACGTTCCGGATCTCAATCATGGGGAGACCAGCGCCTTTCGAGATAGGCCCCGAGCCGAGCGACGGGGAAGCTCAGGAGGAAGTAGATGAGGCCGCAGATCATGAGAATGAACAGCGGTTCCTGAAGGCGGGTGACGAGGATCTGCGAGGCGCGCAGAAGCTCGATCAGGCCGAGCCAGAGAACAAGCGCCGAATCCTTCATGACGCCGAGCGTCAGCCCGATCCAGGAGGGCAGCGCGACGCGGGTGGCCAGCGGCGCGACGATATAGCGAAGGTCCTGGCCCCAGGTCATGCCCAGCGAGCGCGCCGCGCGGCGCGTGGTGGGCGGCACGGCTTCCATCGCCCCGCGCACGATCTCGGTGCAATAGGCCGCCGCATAAAGCGAGAGCACGACGCAGGAGGTCGTGAAGGGCGGCCAGCCGAGCTTGGCGATGGACTGGAAGGCGTTGGCCAGCACGAGCTGGATCAGGAGCGGCACGGAGCGGAAGATGTCGAGGACGAAGGTCAGCGGCGCGAACCAGATGGCTCCCAGCTGAAAGCGCAGGACGCCGAAGAGAATGCCGAGCAGCGTGCCGGCCGTGACGGCGACGCCGGTGACGGCCAGCGTCATGCCCGCGCCTTGGGCGAGAAAAAGGAGGTCGTTGAGGGTCAGAGCCGTATCGAACATGGCGCGACCCTCAGGACCGGAACAGGCGCCAGGCGACGAGGCGCGCGGCGAGCGTCACGGCCTTGGCGATGACGTAATAGATGACGGCGGCGATGGCGAAGAACTCGAAGGTGCGGAAGGAGCGCGCGTTCAGCTCCTGCGTGATGCCGGCCAGATCCGTGTTCATGCCGACGGTGACGCCGAGCGAGGTCATGAGAATGGCCCAGACCATCTGATTGGTGATCGGCAGGAAGGCGATGCGCAGCATCTGCGGCAGGACGATGAAGCGGAAGGCCTGAAGCGAACTCATGCCCAGCGAGCGCCCGGCGCGGGCCTGCGTCTCGGGGATCGCCTTCAGCGCGCCGCGAAAATTCTCGGCGAGATAGCCGGCATTGTTGAAGGCGATGCCGGCGAGCAGCGAGAGATAGGGGCTGAGATGGATGCCGAAGGCCCCGAGGCCGAAATGCGCCATGTAGATCTGGAACAGCGCCGGCGTGTTGCGCGCCACTTCCACCCAGGTCGTCGCGAAGCCCTTGAGGATGCGGCTGTCGGAGCGGCGAAACAGGGTCAGCAGAATGGCGAAGGCGAGGCCGATCGCCATGGACAGGAGCGCCACCTGCAGCGTGACCAGCGCGCCGTCCAGCATCTGCGGCAGGGCCTTGAGGGCCTGATTCCATCGAAACGAATAGTTGAACATGGCCGTCGCGCCCTCGGGAAAAAGCCGGCGGCGCGAGGGGGAGGCCCCCACGCGCCGCCGGGCAGAGGCAAGAGCTTAGCGGTAAACGCCGGGCACGGTCAGGCTCGGAGCCTCGCCGCCGACCCACTTCTCATAGAGTTCCTTGTAGCGGCCGGTGCGAACCTGCTGATTGATGAAGAGGTTCAGGTAGTTGATCATGCCGTATTCTTCGCGGTTGGTGAAGAGCGCGACATAGTCGATGTCGAAGGGCGCCTTGCCGACCACCGAGATGCCGGGAAAATTGCCGGTCTTCACATTGGCCTGCGCCACCGTGGAGGTGGAAACGGTCGCGTCGAGCTGGCCCTGGCTCAGCGCCAGGAAGACGTCGGCCTGCGTCTGATAGGGGCGGAACGTGCCCGTGCCCCACGCCTTCACCTGCTTTTCCAGCGCGATGGCCTCGTAGGTGCCGGCGGTCGCGCCGACGGTCTTGCCCTTCATGTCCTCGAAGGACTTGACGCCCGACTTGTCGTTGGCGGTCACGGCCATCTCGAAGGCGAAATAGGGAATCGTCATGCCGACCGTCTTGGCACGCTCCAGCGTGTCGGAGGTCGAGGCGACGCCGATATCGACGCGGCCCGACATCAGCGCGGGAATGCGCTCGGGGAACGGGGTCTCGACGATCTCGGCGGTGACGCCGAGGGCTTTTGCGAGATCGTTGCAGTAATCGACGTCGAAGCCGACCGGGTTGTTGGCCGCGTCGCGCGAGCCCATGGGTGGGAAGTCGAGAACCACCGCGCAGCGCAGCGTGCCCGAACCGATGATGTCGTCCAGCTTGTCGGCCTTGGCCGCGCCAGCGAAGGCAGTGGCAGCCAAGAGGCTGAGTACGATGGCCTTGGTCTTCATGCGCTGTCCCCTTGTTGTGTCGGCCTCAGGCGCTGCGGATCGCCGGCCCCCGAATGGAGCCATCAAACAGAAAATACAACAAGTGTGCAAGACCCCTTCCCTGCTCGAATTTTTTGCACTTGCGAAGGAAATCGGCAGGGTGGGTTCTTGTGCAGTGCACAGGAGGCGAAAGCTCCCGCTTTCGAAATTCTTGCTGTATGCAAAATTATCCGCCGGCCCCATGTCCGGCCTCAGACGCCAAGGATCGGCCCATGACCGCAAGCCTAGACGCCCTGTCCGTCCCCGCGCTTCTCGCCCGCGTCGAGGCGATCTTTCGCAAGGGCGGTTTGAACGCCGTGCAGGCCGGCGCGCTGTCGCGCGTCATCGTGGCCGGCGAGCGCGACGCCTGCAAATCTCACGGCATCTACCGGATCGAGGGCGCGCTGCGCACAGTCAAGGCCGGCAAGGTGCAGGCGGATGCCGTGCCCGAACTCATGCCCGACGATGGCTCGGCGATCCTTCGGGTCAACGCCAAGGGCGGCTTTGCTAACCCGGCCTTCGAACTCGGCCTGCCGCATCTGGCCCAGCGCGCGCGAACGCTCGGGATGGCCGCGCTGGTGATCAACGATTGCACGCATTTTTCCGCGCTCTGGCCGGAGGTGGAGGCGGTCGCGGCGCATGGGCTCGCCGCGCTGGCGCTGTGCCCGAGCTATGCCACCGTCGCGCCGACGGGCGGCAAGGAGCCGCTGCTCGGCACCAATCCCCTCGCCTTCGGCTGGCCGCGCCGGGACGCCGAGCCCTATGTCTTCGACTTCGCAACCTCGGTGGCGGCGCGCGGTGAGATCGAGCTGAAGCGGCGCGCCGGCGAAACGCTGCCCGAGGGCTGGGCGCTCGACGCAGCCGGCCAGCCGACGCGCGACCCGGAAGCCGCGCTCGCCGGCGCGATGCTGACCTTCGGCGGGCACAAGGGCTCGGCCATCTCCACCATGATCGAGCTTCTGGCCGGCATCATGATCGGCGATCTGACCAGCCTCGAATCGCTGCGCCAGCTCGGCTCCACCAACCTCTCGCCCAGCCATGGCGAGTTGATCCTCGCCTTCTCGCCCGAGCGTTTCGCGGCGGGGCGCGAGGGCGATCCCTTCGCGCGGGCCGAAACGCTGTTCGAGGCGATCGTCGGCCAGGGCGCGCGCCTGCCCTCGCAGCGCCGCTTCGCCGCGCGCGCCGTGTCGGAGCGGGACGGCATCACGCTCTCATCCAGCGAACGCGCCCAGCTCGACCGGCTCGAAGCCGAAGGGCTCGAGGCCGTGGCGCTCTGAGGCAAACGCAAGCGAAACACAAAAAGGGCGGGTCTCCTGCGAGACCCGCCCTTTTGAATTCACGGTGCAGCGGCGATCAGGCCGCGAGGCCTTCGCGCTTCGACCAGTCGGCATACCATGTGTCGAAGAGCTTCAGCTGCGCTTCGACATAGCCGCGCTGGCTTTCGCTGAGTTCGTCGCTCTCGTTGAAGTGCAGCGTGTATTCGGCAAAGCCCTTCAGCACCATCATGTGCTTGAAGTAGAGAACGAGGTCCGGGCCTTCGTCGAAGGAGGAGAGGACGGCGAGCGCCTCTTCCAGCTCCTTGGCCTGCCGGCGGGCCAGCGCGTCGCCGGTGGCCGCTTTCTGAGCGAGGGTGCAGAGCTGGATCACTTCCTTCGGCAGCACATTGCCGATGCCGGTGATCGCGCCCGTCGCGCCGCAATTGATGAAGCCATGGGTCACGGCCGTGTCGACGCCGATCATCAGCGAGACGCCATCGTCGCGGCTGGTGATCGTCTCGGCGGCGTAGCGCATGTCGGCCGGGCCGCCGAACTCCTTGAAGCCGACGAGATTGGAATGCTCGGCGCGCAAGGCGAAGAAGAGATCGGCGCGGGTCGCAAAGCCATAATAGGGGCTGTTGTAGATGACAGCGGGCAGATCGGGCGCAGCCGCGAGGATGGCCTTGAAATGCGCGCGCTGGGCCGGGATCACCGAGCCGCGCGAGAGAACGCGCGGGATCACCATGAGGCCCTTGGCGCCGACCTTCTGCGCATGGGCGGCATGGGCGACGGCCGAGGCGGTGTTGACCGCGCCTGTGCCGACGATCACCGGAATGCCGGCGGCGGTCAGGCGCGCGACGCCTTCCATGCGCTGCTCGTCAGTGAGGAGCGGCCAGTCGCCCATAGAGCCGCAATAGACCACGGCCGACATGCCGGCCGCGATCAGCTCCTGACCCTTGCGCACCAGCGCGTCATAGTCGGGCGTGCGGTCGGCCTTGCAGGGCGTCATCAGGGCGGGAATGACGCCGGAAAAGATCTGAGCCTTCACCTGTAAACTCCTCGTGGGACCCCAGCGGTGAGCTTCAAGCCATCGTTCCCGCCGTTCTCGTCAGACTATCGCGCATTGCATTTTATTTGTCGACAAGATTTTGATGGGTTGCGCGTCTCCCCGAAAACGAAAAGGCCGCCCCGCAGCACGAGACGGCCTTTGCCCTCCAGCGGGACTCATATCGGTCGGCGACAGACGCACGTCCTCGCATTCGGCCAACCGAAAAACACTGTTCCTCGCGCCGGGTCGCGGCGTCACAGTTCCATCGACAACATCACCAGATCGTCCCGGATCTCCTGCCCGTTCACCAGGCGGGTGCGCATCCCCTGCACCAGACGGTGGTCGGTGCGAAAGCCCATCTTCTGGTAGAAGCGGGCGGCGGTCTGGGTTCCCAGATGGACGGCGTGGACCCCGTCCCGTTTCAGGAACCGCAGAAGCTCGCCCGCCAGCATCGTCCCGGTGCCCTTGGCCGCATGAGATGCGGTCGTCAATGTCGAGAGATAGGCGTAGCGCCGCCCGTCCCGTTCGTGAACCGAGCCGCACGCGCCGCCGAGCAACGTGCCGGCGTCGTCTTTCAAGGTGAGAACGAAGGTCGGCCGGATTTTCTCGTCCGCTTCGTTCACCGCCTCGACATAGAGCGTTCGCAGCCCTTCGGGCGGTTCGTCGGGGTCCAGCAGGAACGCGCACGTGCCGTCCGGCCTGGCTGGCATATCGATCGGCAAAACCCGATAGCCTACAGCCTCCAACGAGGACGTAACAATGTCGCCGTAGGTCGTCAGGATAACGATCCGCCGGGCGGGCACGCCGTCCTGCGCCATGGCATCGGCCTGCCGCGCGACATGGCCTGCCGCATCCCTCAGAAACCCATGAGCCGACAGGTCGGTCAGGTCGGGATAGTGGATGGCGACGGAGGGATGAACGCCGAACTCTGCCTCGCGCTGGAGGAACAGGGCGAAGATATCGGACGCGGCCCTATCCAGAGCCTGCCGGGACGCGCCGGGAGCGGCGAGTGCATCCAACCGCGTTCCGTGCCCGCATGCGGCTTGTTGATGATCTCTCATCGAAATTCCGGCCGTCGCCCCCCAGTGTCGCGTCTGATGTCAGTATCATCAAATTGCTGCCGGCTTCCAGGTAACGACGTCGCCCGAAGAGCCCAACGCCGTGTCGCCTTCGAACGGAGCGTGGACGCCTTCGCGCATACCGGCGCACGAATGCTGCTCGGTTGACGGCGCGAGCCACGACCGCTCGCGCTCCCTCAGTCTCGACGGGGCGATCGGCTCAAAGCGCGATGTCGAGCTGGCCGCCGCGCGAAAACAGCGTCTGCACTTGGCGCACGATCTGCTCGGCGTGGATGCGGGCGAGGCGGTCGGCGCCCTCCTGATCGCGCGCGGCGATCTTGAGGATGATCTCCTCGTGCTCGTCCACGAATTGCTGCGGCAGGCGGTCCTCGTAGGAATTGTAGTAGATGCGCAGGATGCGCCGCCCCTCGTCCAGAATGCGGTTGAACAGGCCGAGGAAATAGGGATTTCGCCCCGCTTCCGCGATCGCGGAATGGAAAGCGGCGTTGGTGGCGATCATGGCGAGCGCGTCCTGATCGGCCACCGCGCGGGCGAACTCGGCCTGGCGCGCGCGGATCGGCTCCAGGTCTTCGGGCCGATGATGCTCGGCGGCCAGCCGCGTGGTGACGCGGTACATCAGCACCAGAGCGTCGAAGAACGTGTGCAGGTTCAGAAAGTCGATATGGGCGACGACGGCCGAGCGGTTGGGCAGCGTGTGCACCAGCCCCTCGCCCGAGAGGCGCACCAGGGCCTCGCGGATCGGCGTGCGCGACATGCCGAAGCGCTCGGCCAGTTGCACCTCGTCGATCGGGCTCCCCGGCGGCAGGACGAGGTCGAGGATCTCGTCGCGCAGGAGGTCGTAGACCATTTTCACGCCGGAGCCGCGCTTGCGCTCGGGCGCGGGCGTGTCGGCTGGCTCGCTCATGACAGGTCCTCGTGTGGCGGGTCGCTTCGGGCGGCTCCCCGCCGAACCGGCGCGCAAGGCCCATTCCGCGATAGCCGCTTCGGCGCCTGCATACAAACCTTATCCAATGGATGAAAGAAAGTCCCAGGTGCGTCGTCAGCCCCGTCCTCGGCCGGCCTGCGCAGAAAATGTCAGTCGCGCAGCGCCCGGCGCAGCACCTTGCCGACGCCGCTCTTGGGCAGTTCGTCGCGGAACTCGATCTCGCGCGGGCGCTTGTAACCGGTCAGGTTCTCGCGGCAATATTGCTTCACCGCCTCCGCGCTCAAGCCATCGTCGGAGCGCACGAGAAAGAGCTTCACCGCCTCGCCCGAATTCTCGTCGGGCACGCCGACCACGGCCGCCTCCGCCACGCCCGGCATCCGCGTCACCACATCCTCGATTTCGTTGGGATAGACGTTGAAGCCCGAAACGTTGATCATGTCCTTCTTGCGATCCACGATGCGGATTGCGCCCGTCTCGTCCATGATGCCGATGTCGCCGGACTTGAACCACCCGCCGGGTGCGAAGGCGCGGCGCGTGTCCTCCGGGCGGTTCCAGTAGCCGATCATGACCTGCGGCCCGCGAATGGCGATCTCGCCGGCCTCGCCCGGCAGCAGATGCGTCTCGTCGTCCGACAGGATGGAGAACTCGGTGGACGGCAGCGGATAGCCGATCGTGCCCGTATAGTCCCGACTGGTCACGATGTTGCAAGCGGCCGAGGGGGAGGTTTCCGACAGGCCATAGCCCTCGCAGATCGTCTTGCCCGTCAGGGCCAGCCATTTTTCCGCCGTCGCCCTCTGCACGGCCATGCCGCCGCCCAGCGACATGACCATATGGCTCCAATCGACGCTGGCGGCGTCCTTGTGCCGGGCGATCGCGCCGAACAGCGTGTTGACGGCGGGAAAGAGATGAAACGGCCCGCTTTTGAGCGTCTTGATGACGGCGGGAATATCGCGCGGATTGGGGATCAGGAGATTGCAGCCGCCCTGGCGCAGCGACAGCATCATGTTCACGGTGAAGCCGAAAATATGATAGATCGGCAGCGCGCAGACGGTCACCACCTGATCGCTCGCGGGCACGAGGCGCGTCGCCGGCCGGTTCCAGAGTTCGGACTGGAGCACGTTGGAGACGATGTTGCGGTTGGTCAGCACCGCGCCCTTGGCGACACCCGTCGTGCCGCCGGTATATTGCAGGATCGCCGGCTCCTCGGCCGTGCGCCGGATGGGCATGAAGCGCCCGCCCGCGCCCTGGCTCAACGCTTGGCGCCAGCGAACCGCGCCCGGCAGGCGATAGGCCGGCACGGCGCGCTTGACGTAGCGCAGCACGAAATTGACGAGATGTCCCTTCAGCCCCGGCAGCATGTCGCCGACTGAAGTCACCACCACATGCTCCAGCGCGGGCACCTCGGCGCGGCACTGCTCCAGCGTATGGGCCATGTTTTCAAGCACGACGATGGCTCGGGCGCCCGAATCGTTCAGCTGATGGGCCAGTTCGCGCGGGGTGTAGAGCGGGTTGGTGTTGACGACGACCAGACCCGCCCGCAGCGCGCCCGCTACGGCCACGGGATACTGGAAGATATTGGGCATCATCAGCGAGATGCGATCGCCGGGCTGAAGGCCGAGGCCCTGAAGATAGGCCGCAAAGCGCGTGGAGGCGCGGTCGAGGTCGGAATAGGTGAGATCGACGCCCATGAGGCGGAAGGCGGGACGCCCGGCGAAATTGCGGAACGCCTCGTTCAGGAGATCGGCCAGCGTCTCGTAGGGCACGGGGCCGAGCTCCGCCGGCATACCCTCGGGATAACGCGCCAGCCATGGCTTGTTCATATCCGCCTCCTCCCATGCCCCGTTCCGTCTCTCGTCTTCTCCCAAAGACATGAGGCGGGGCAAGCGCGAACAGACTACTCTTCCGTAAACGTCAATGTCATCTCCTTTTCTCGTGATATGGCTTCCTTCCTTCTGCCGCTTCGCACTGGAAAGCGCGCGCGAAACGCGGGACAAGAGAGAAGGAGACCCAGCGCGGTGCCGTCATGGCCCGGCGGGGATGCGAGCCCATAGGCGAGTACGAACAGGACTGAAGAGACGCCGATGACCAGCAATCATATCAGACCCCGGATCGAGGCGATCGCCGGCGAGATCGAACCCGCCCTCATCGACATCCGCCGCGACCTGCACGCCCATCCCGAACTCGCCCATGAGGAAGTGCGCACCAGCGGCGTGGTGGCGCGCGAACTCGCGCGCATCGGCGTGCCCCATCGCACCAAGGTCGGTGGCACGGGTGTCATGGCGACGATCGACACCGGCCGCCCCGGCCCGACCGTGCTCCTGCGCGCCGACATGGACGCGCTTCCGATCCAGGAACAGACCGGCCTGCCCTATGCCTCGACCATTCCCGGCAAGATGCATGCCTGCGGACACGATCTCCACACCGCGACGCTGATCGGCGTCGCCGAAGTGCTCCAGCGCATCGCGCCCGATCTCTCGGGGCGCATCGAGCTGATGTTTCAGCCGGCCGAGGAAGTGTCGGATAGCGGCGCGGCGAAGATGATGCGCGACGGCGCGCTGGAGGGCGTGGATCTGGCGCTCGGCTTCCACAACTACCCCGGCGAGCCGGTCGGCCGCTTCTCCTTCGTGCCGGGCGTCGCGGGCGGCTCGTCGGACGAGTTCACCATCACCGTCTCGGGCCGCTCCGGCCACGCCGCGCGCCCGCATCTGACCGCCGATCCGATCGTCGGGGCCGCGACGCTGGTCCTGCAACTCCAGACCATCGTCTCGCGCGAGATGAACCCGATGCGCCCGATCGTCCTCACCATCGGCGTCATCGAGGGCGGGCTCGCGCCCAACATCATTCCCGACGCGGTGCGCCTGCGCGGCACGGTGCGCACCCATCTGGACGCCGACCGCACGGCCATGGAAGCGGCGATCCGGCGTCATTGCGAGGGCGTCTCCACCTCGCTCCGGCTCGAATGCCGTCTCGACTGGGAGCGCGGCACGCCGCCGCTCGTCAGCGACGAGCGCGTGATGCGCGCCACGATGCGCGCGGTGGAAAATCATTTCGGCCGCGAGGCGCTTCTGGAAGCCAGCCCCTCGCTCGGCGCGGAGGATTTCGCGCTGATTGGCGAGAAGGTGCCCGCCTTCCAGCTCGGCATCGGCTCCATGACGCCGGGACGCCGGGACGAGCTTCACAATTCGGACTATCAGCCGGACGAGCGCGCCATCCGCAACGGCGTCGTTGCCCTGTCGCTCGCCGCCTGCGAGTTGCTGAGCCCCAGCGTCTGACTAAGAGTGCCTAACAAAACCTCCGGGCGGAGGCTGGTCGAGGGATTTTCGTCAGTCCGCGCGGAGCGAAGCGCAGTCGATGCTGGCGGCATCGGCGAGCATTCGGGACAAAGCGGCTGGCGAAAAGACACGACAAGCCGACCCCGCGAGGTATTGTTAGGCGCTCTAAAGGGAGGTTCCCATGCCCGTCTATGCCCTCGACGATCTGACGCCCCGCCTCCCCGCGCCCGACCGCCTCTTCATCGCGCCCGATGCGCATGTGATCGGGGACGTCACGCTGGGCGAGGATGTCGGCATCTGGTTCGGCGCGGTGCTGCGCGGCGATCGGGACACGATCACGGTCGGCGCGCGCACCAATATTCAGGAGGGAGCGATGCTCCATGTCGATCCGGGCTTTCCGCTCACGATCGGCGCGGACTGCACGATCGGCCATCACGCCATCGTCCATGGCTGCACCATCGGCGACAACACGCTGATCGGCATGGGCGCGACGGTGCTCAACGGCGCGCGCATCGGCCCCAACTGCCTCGTCGGCGCGGGCGCGCTGGTGACGGAAGGCAAGGAGTTCCCCGAAGGCTCGCTCATCATCGGCGCCCCGGCGAAAGCCGTGCGCCTGCTGGACGAGGCGACGCTCAAAGGCCTCAAGCGCTCGGCCGAGACCTATGTCGAAAACGCCCGGCGCTTTCGCGGGGGCCTGCGGGTGGTCGAGGGGTTTTGAGGGCGGGGCGCGCGGGCAACCACCGCCCTGCGCTGAACGCCGCTCGGGCCTCTGCGTAGCGCTGCGATGATGTGGGGGTGCGGGCGATTGATCTTGAAAGAGCCATCCTGGGACGGCTCGCGATCCACCAACCCAAACCAACCGCCGCATCAGCCTCCCGGGAGTCAGCTCGAGACAGCGCCGGGAGAGGCCGGCGATAGAGGTCCCCTCTTATCCAGCTTGCAGCGCGGCCGACGCCTGCCATCAGCACAAAAAGGCAGCCAAGCGGCCAGCCGATACCATCCGGCTGAGCTGGCCATCCTGCTCTTGCGACATTGCGCGTATGATCTCATACTCGAACGCGAAGGCAGGATCATTTGCAACGGTGCGAATAGAGACCATTCATTGCCTTTGAGGCTGTCGCCTCCAGCCCCCAAACCCAGCCTTCGCCGAGCGTGCTACGCCGGCAGGATCTGCGCGGGATAGCCGGCCTTCGCCAGCGCGCTCACCAGCGCTTCGCCTTCCGCCTGCGTCGTCACATCCGCTGTGCCGCTCGGCCGGTCCACCTGTACCTGTGCGCCGGGGTCGAGGCGCTGGATGGTGCGGGTCACCGCGCGGGCGCAGCCCTCGCAGGTCATATCGTCGATCCGCAGTTTCATGATCCGTCTCCTTGAGGCCTGTCGATAGGGGCGGGAATTTCCCATGACATGGGGCTGGACGGCCGGGCTTGGCAAGGCCGGTCTGTTTTCGACAAGGTCCGGCCTTGACCTTCCCGCGCGGGAGGCTTCCATTTGAGGAAGGCAGCGCTTTTTGAGAGCGTGCGATCGCGACAATGTCGGACGCCCAGCCATGAACGAGATCCTTCCTGCCCGTTTGATGTCCTCCAGTCTCACCCTGCCGGTGGAGGGCATGAGTTGCGCCTCCTGTGTCGGGCGCGTCGAGCGCGCGCTTCGCGCGGTGCCCGATGTCACCGAGGCCTCGGTGAATCTCACTACGGGCGAGGCCCGCTTGCGCTTTGCCGGCCCGGCCGATGCGGCTGCCGCCGTTCGGGCGATCGAGGACGCCGGCTACGACGTGCCGCCGCGCCGCATGACATTCTCCGTCGAGGGCATGAGCTGCGCATCCTGTGTCGGCCGCGTCGAGCGCGCGCTCCGCGCCCTGCCTGACGTGACCGAGGCGTCCGTCAATCTGGCGACGGGGCAGGCGCATGTCACGGCGTCTCCCGCGCTCGCGCCGGCCGATCTCGTCGCGGCCGTGGAGGAGGCCGGCTACGACGCGCGCCTGGACAGCGACACGCCGCCACAAGCGAGGCGGGACGAGCGCGCGGCCCGCGCCGACGCCGAAACTGATGGCCTCAAGCATCGCGCGCTTCTGGCGCTGGCGCTCGCCGCGCCGCTCTTCGTTGTCGAGATGGGCGGCCATCTCGTGCCCGCCCTGCATCACACCATAAAGGGCGCGATCGGCATGGAGACGAGCTGGCGCATCCAGGCCGCGCTGGCGACGCTCGTGCTCTTCGGCCCCGGCCTGCGCTTTTATCGCATCGGCCTGCCGCTCCTCCTCAAGGGCGCGCCCGACATGAACTCGCTGGTCGCGATCGGCACGCTCGCGGCCTATCTCTATTCGCTGGTCGCCACCTTCGCGCCCGCGCTCCTGCCGGCCGAGGCCGTGCATGTCTATTACGAGGCGGCAAGCACCATCGTCGCGCTGGTGCTCATCGGCCGCTGGATGGAAGCGCGCGCCAGAGGGCAGACGGGTCAGGCGATCCGCGCGCTCGCCAAGCTTCAGCCGGCCGAGGCCGAGCGGATCGACTCTGGAGGCCAGACCCAGCGCGTTCCCATCTCCGCTCTTCGCCCCGGCGATCTCGTCGCCATCCGCCCCGGCGAGCGCGTGCCGGCCGACGGTCGTGTCGAGGAGGGCGCGAGCTTCGTGGACGAGGCCATGCTGACCGGCGAGCCCGCCCCGGTGCGCAAGGAGCCGGGCGCGGCGCTGACGGGCGGCACGGTGAACGGCGCGGGCGCGCTGACCCTGCGCGTCGAGAAGGTCGGCGGAGACACGGTTCTGTCGGGCATCCTGCGCATGGTGGAAGAGGCGCAGGGCGGCAAGCTGCCGATCCAGGCGCTGGTGGACCGGGTGACGCTCTGGTTCGTGCCGGCCGTCATTGCCGCTTCGCTCGCCACTTTCGCGCTCTGGCTGGCGCTCGGCCCCGCACCCGCCCTGCCCCATGCGTTGAGCGCCGCCGTCGCCGTTCTGATCATCGCCTGCCCCTGTGCCATGGGTCTGGCCACGCCGACCTCGATCCTCGTCGGCATCGGGCGCGCCGCGCGCCAAGGCATTCTGTTCCGGCGCGGCGAAGCCTTGCAGGCGCTCGGCACGGCCCGCCTCGTCGCCTTCGACAAGACGGGGACGCTGACCATCGGCCGCCCCGCGCTCGGAGAGATTCGGACCGCGCCGGGCTTCGACACGGACGAGGCGCTGCGTCTGGCCGCCTCCGCGGAGGCGCGCTCGGAGCATCCGATCGCCCATGCGCTGGTGGAGGCTGCCAAGGCTCGTGGCCTCGCGCTCGCACCCGTCAGAAGCGCGGAGGCTCTGCCCGGCTTCGGCCTGCGCGCCGAGGTGGAGGGGCGGCGCGTCGAGATCGGCGCGCGGCGCTTCATGGAGCGGCTTGGGCTCGACCCAGCCCCGTTCGATGCGGAATCAACGGCGCTGGCACAAGGCGGCGCAACACCGCTCTTCCTGGCGCTGGACGGCCAGCTCGCCGCGCTTCTGGCCGTCAGCGACCCGATTCGAGAGGACGCGGCCGAGGCCGTCGCCGCGCTGAAGCGCGAGGGCCTGCGCACGGCGCTCGTCAGCGGCGATGATCGGCGCACGGCCGAGGCCGTCGCGCGCAGGCTTGGCATCGACGAGACCGTGGCCGAGGTTCTGCCCGAGGGCAAGGTCGAGGCCATCCGGCGGCTTCAGCGCGATCATGGGCCGGTTCTGTTCGTGGGCGATGGGATCAACGACGCGCCCGCGCTCGCCGCCGCCGAGATCGGCATGGCCGTCGGCTCGGGGACGGATGTCGCCATCGAGGCGGCCGATATCGTGCTCGTCGCCCCCTCGCCGGGCAATGTGCCCCGCGCCATCGCCCTGTCGCGCTCCGTGCTCGGCAACATCCGCCAGAATCTCGGCTGGGCTTTCGGCTACAATGTGCTGCTGATCCCGGTCGCCGCCGGCGCACTGTATCCCGCCTTCGGCCTTCTGCTCTCGCCGGTCTGGGCGGCGGCGGCCATGGGCCTGTCGAGCACGCTGGTTTTGCTCAATGGTCTACGTTCGGGCCGGGGCGTCTGACGTTTCAGACCGGTTTGACGTTTCACGTGAAACAAAGGGTGCCTACTGCGCTCCCTCGTCGGGGATCGCGAGCATGTGTCCGCAGGCCTTGCAATGCACCGCATCGGGCTCGTGCCGTTGCAGGGCGCATTGGGGGCACGGGAAGAAGACCTTGTAGGGTTTGAACAAGGCCTGCGCCAAGCGCACGAAGAGCGAGATGCCGACGATCATGGTGACGATCGAGGTCAGCTTGCCGGCCGTGCCCGGCAGGGTGATGTCGCCGAAGCCCGTCGTCGTCACGGTCGCCACGGTGAAGTAGAGCGCGTCGACATAGCCCTCCATGCCCGATCCCTCGCGTGCGAAGGCGGTGTAGATGAAGCCGGTGATCAGGAAGAGGCAGGTCAGAAGATTGATCGCCGCCCGCCCGACATCCTCCCATTCCGGGTAGCCGCGCCGGCGCAGCGAGCGCCAGAAGAGATCCTTCTGCGAGAGCGTCCAAAGACGCAGGATGCGCAGGAAGCCGAGATTGGCCAGCCAGAGCGGGGCAAGCAGCGTCGCCAGGACGATGAAATCCACCCAGACCGTCGGCCGGGCGATCCAGTGCCGGAAGGAGCGTGCGGCGAGCGCCCGCGTGCCGAGATCGAGGATCAGAAGCGCGGCGACGGAATAGTCGATCCAGAGAAAGCTCGGCTCCTGCTCCAGCACCGGGGCGAAGATGAAGAAGACGATGATGGCGAGATCCACGATCCCGACCGCCCATTGAAACCGCACGGCTCGGGGCTCGTCGCCGACATAGAGCGCGCGCAGCGTCTCGCGCCAGGCGGCATGGCGAATGGCCGGTTCGGGCGGCGTGGAGGACGGGCGGTGGGTAAGCGGCTTGACCATGGTCTTCCAAGAGAGATGACGACCGGAGACTGTCCGCTCCCGTCCCGACGCGGGTTTGATCATGAAGCGTCGCGGGAGGATAGGGACAGAGAGTTGAGCAATTGCCGAGGCTTCGCGCCGTTCGGCGCTCAGATCGAAGCGTCGCGGCTTCCGATCGTACCCAGAGGGCGGGAAGTCGTCGAAGCGCTCGCCTCCTTGCTCACGTGAAAAGCTGATCGACGGCTCTCAACACCGAGGGCACGAAAATACTTCGTTTCCCTCAAACGCAGCCCGTGTCGGCCGCATTGTCATGGGCACGAAAGGCGAGCGAAGCGCCAGGCTTCGTGCGCCAACCAAGGGGGGCGCAAACGGTTTGCCTCGAACCGCGCGGCCAGCCTATCGTACCCGCCCTGACGCCAGCCGATACCTCGTCCGTCTCTATGACGCCAGCATCAGGCGATTGCGCCCGCCGCGTTTGGCGTCGTAGAGCGCCCGATCGGCGCGCGAATAGGCCGTGTCCGATCGCTCTCCCGGCTGAAGCTCCGTCGCGCCGGCGGAGCAGGTGAGCACATAATCGGGGTCCTGCGCGATCTTGCAGGAGTGACTGATGAGAGAGAGCAGCCGGTTCAAGATGGGCTGTGCCGCTTCTGCGCCGACGCCCGGCAGGATCACCATGAACTCTTCGCCGCCCAGCCGCCCGAGCGCGTCGCAGGTGCGAAGCCCCGCGCGCAGGGTCCTGGCGACATCCACCAGAACGCTGTCGCCCGTCACATGGCCGAAGCGATCGTTTACCGTCTTGAAGAGGTCGATGTCGAGAATGCAAAGGCTGCCGAGAGGGCGGGAAGGCGGGACGTCAGTCACCAGAACCGTCTCCAACACATCCATGATATGCCGCCGGTTGGAGATGCTGGTCAGCGGGTCGGTCTGCGAAAACCGAACGGCGATGTCGCGCTCCTGGCGCAGTTCACGTTGCGAGCAGCGCTGGCGCGTGATGTCGGTTCCCACGAACAGCATAAAGCCGTCCGGCATGGTGGATTCCACGATCCAGAGCCAGCGACCGTCCATCAGGTCGGTTTCCGCGCTGAGGCTCGCCACCTTGCCGCGGCGCGACAGGGTGGACTGCAACCAGTCCTCGAAACAGGGATGGGAAATCCGCACGCCCCGGCCCGCATGATAGTTCCGGCGCATGAGGTCGCACCAAAGGGGAGTCTCGCCGGGCTCGATGAAGAAGGCGGTGCAAAAGGCCTCGTTCGCGTAAACCAGCCGCCCCGAGGGATCGTAGATCCCTATCAAAGCCTGCGTGTGGCCGAGAAGAGCCCAAATGTCTGGGGTCAGGTCCTGCATCCCTGTTCCGTTCGGTGCCATGGCCTTTTGGGCCACTGAGCCTGTCTGTGGGCTCTTAGCCGGAAACAGATCAAGTCCTTCCTAACGGCCGATATGCTCTTTGCCGCCAGTCACCATGTCGCACGGCCGGTCCGGGACGCTCAGCGAAGATTTCAGACATTCATGCGCCGAGCAGCGCTGCGCCCTGTTGAAATGCGGCACCGGCCGCATCGACCCTCTTCCAAACCTGTTCGCTCCTTTGCGGCCGGAGCGAGCCATGGTTCTGCGGGGCGACAAGGACAGACGGTAGCCGGTTCGATGTCTCGAAGGCAGGATGAAGTGGCCAGCCTCCCCCTTGCCCCTATCGCTTGGGCCAGGTCCAGGCAGGGCCTTCGCAGTCCGGGGCGGCCGTTTCGCCGAAGCTTTTTTCCAGCCGCACCTCCTCACAGCCGCCGACCTCACGCAACGCCGCGATCAGCGCCGCGCTGTGGCTGACGAGCACGATCTGCGTCTGCCGCGCGGCGGTCTTCAGGAGATGCGCCAGCGGGGGCATCAGCGACGGGTGGAGGCTCGCCTCCGGCTCGTTCAGCACCATCAGCTCGGGCGGGCGGGGCGAGAGAAGCGCGGCGACGAGCAGGAGAAAGCGCAGCGTGCCATCGGAGAGTTCCGTAGGCCCGAGCGGACGCAGGAGCCCGTGCTGGCGAAGCCGGAGGCCAGCCGGATCGTCCAGGAGGCGCGATCCCGGAAAGGCCGCCTCGATCGTCTCGTCCAGCGTCCGCGCGTCGCCGATCACCCGAATGGTGGCGAGGGCTGCGGCGAGATCCGCTCCGTCGCTCGCCAGAACCGGCGTATAGGTGTGGATGCCGGGGCGGCGGGCCGGCGCGTCCGGGTCGGTGCGCAGCGCGTCGTAGAAGCGCCAGTCGCGCATCCGCTCGCGCATGGAGAGAAGCTCGAACCCGTCGGCCGGATCGGCGCAATGCGTCACCATGGAATCGAAGGGCGACAGCGCATCCATCGCCTCGCGCCAGACGCCGCTGTCGGACATGCGCAGCCGCACCAGGGCATTACGGCGCTCGGCAAAGAGCGAGCTGCGCGACAGCCGCTCGCCCGTCCACATCGCCTCCCCCTTGATGACAGGGTCGAGCGGAAACGGGTTCTCCGGGCTCGGCATTCCGAGATCGATCGCATAGCCATAGGCATCGCCCGCAAAACCCAGCGCCAGGCTGATCGGCTTCGAGCGCGGGCCGCCCTGAATGGGAACGCGGCCCTGGCGCATAGTCCGGCTGATCGTCTCCGGCCCGGCCCAGAGCGTGGAGGTGAAGCCGCCCTCCTGCGCCAGCGTCGCGATCAGCCGCCCCTGCGCGGTCTCGGCCAGCAGCCGCAGCGCGCGGTAGAGGCTGGTCTTGCCGCTGCCATTGGCGCCCGTCACCAGCGTCAGCCGCCCGAGCGGGATCACCAGATCGCGCAAGGACCGATAGTTGGCGACAGCCAATGTGGTGAGCATCAGGGGACCTCGTGCCCGTCCGTCCGAGCCGGCTTTCTAGCACCAATGCCCGCGCCCGGCATGGCCCCACGCGGTCCGCCGGATGGGCCGAAGAGCGTTCGGGTTTCCTGATGTCGGCCGATACGTGGGCCGCTGGCGCGAGGGGCTCCACCCCCCTTGTTCAGCCCGTTGTAGAGGAGCCCCACTCCCTTGCGGTGGGATCGGGGCCGCGTCTTTTCAGACGGCTCGAACACCACCTGATGAAACCGTTCACGCGGGAATGCGCTGCCCGTCCCAGGCAAAGCAGCCGCCACTGTCGTCCGGCGCAAGAGTAGAGAGGACCCGCAGCAGGTTGCCGGCCGCCGCCTCGGGCGTCACGCGCACGGCGTTGCGCGAGAACGGATCGCTCAGCGCGGTTTCCACCGTGCCGGGATGCAGCGCGACGCAGAGGGCGGCGGGATGGGTGCGCTTCAACTCCAGGCTCAGCGTCTGCACGATCATGTTCAGCGCGGCCTTGGACGCGCGGTAGCCGACCCAGCCGCCGAGCCTGTTGTCGGAGATCGAGCCGACGCGGGCCGAGAGCGCGGCGAAGACCGCCCGCCCCTCGCGCGGCAGAAGCGGCAGCATGTGCTTGGCCACCAGCGCCGGCCCGGTCGCGTTCACCGCGAAGAGGCGCGCGAAGGCGTCCGGCTCGATCTGCCGCCAGGTCTTTTCCGGCTGCACGCCCTCGCCATGCAGAAGCCCGGTCGCCACGATCACGAGATCGGGCGCGCCGCTTGCCTTGACGCGCGCGGCCGCCGCCGCGATCGAAGCTTCGTCCAGAAGATCGAGCGTGCCAGCGCGGATCGCAGGATGACCCGGAGCGCGGCCGGAGCGCGAGAAGGCCTCGACCTCCGCCCCGCTCTCGGCCAGCGCGAAGGCCAGAGCGCCGCCGACGCCGCCGGAGGCCCCGATGACGACGGCCCGGTGAAACGCGCTAGCGCTCATCAGCTTACCAGCGGGTCGGCTTGGGGTTGCGCTCGTCGAAATCCTTCTGGTGCCAATAGGGATAGACGGGCTCGCGATGCGAGGCCTTGTCCAGTCGCTCGATCTGGCCCGGGGTCAAGCTCCAGCCGACCGCGCCGAGATTCTGGCGAAGCTGCTCCTCGTTGCGCGCGCCGACCACGATGTTGCACACGCCCGGCCGTTGCAGCAGCCAGTTCAGCGCGACCTGAGACACGCTTTTGCCCGTCTCGGCGGCCACCGCGTCCAGCGCGTCCACGACATCATAGACGTAGTCGTCCGAGGCCGGCGGCCCGCCGACCGCGCCGCCCGAGGCGATGCGCCCGCCCTTGTTCTCCTGCCCGCGCCGGATCTTGCCGGTGAGGCGGCCCCAGCCGAGCGGACTCCAGACCATGAGGCCGACGCCCTGGTCGAGCCCCAGCGGCATCAGCTCCCATTCGTAGTCGCGCCCGATCAGCGAGTAATAGCCCTGATAGGCGACATAGCGCGCGAGCCCGTATTTCTCGGAGGTCGCCAGCGACTTCATCAGATGCCAGCCGGAGAAGTTGGACGCGCCGATATAGGAAATCTTGCCGGCCGTGATCAGGTCGTCCAGCGCACGCAAGGTCTCGTCCACCGGGGTCGAGGCGTCGAACCCGTGCATGAAGTAAACGTCGATATGGTCGGTCTCCAGCCGCTTCAGGCTGGCCTCGCAGGCGCGCACCAGGTGGTGGCGCGAAGAGCCGACCTCGTTCGGGCCTTCTCCGTTGCGGAACGTCCCCTTGGACGAGATCAGCACGCGCTCGCGCTTGCCCTTCAGCGCCTGCCCCAGCACCTCCTCCGACACGCCGCCCGAATAGATGTCGGCCGTGTCGAAGAAGTTGACGCCATGATCGAGGCAGAGATCGACCATGCGCGAGGCATCGGCCACATCGGTCGCGCCCCAGCGCTGGAAGAACTCGTTCGACCCGCCGAAGGTCGCCGTTCCCAGGCTGAGAACGGGCACTTTGAGACCCGATTGTCCGAACCGCCGATACTCCATGGGGAAACTCCTTGCTCCGGGCCGGCCTGCGAATTCATCCGCCCGGCGCTGGCAAGGCCGACTTAGCGCCGGGGGCGCGGCGGGAAAGGGTGAGGGTTGGGTTATGGCAGGCTGGAACCTGAAGCTAGCTCATAGACTCCCGAGCACCGTCGAGGCCCATCCGGTCGACGCGAGGCAGCCCGTGGACTGGGCCACGCTGGGGCGAGAAACGCGGTCGGTTCGTGCGATCGAGCCAGCCTCGGCTCGTCTTAGGGCTTACGCGGACCCCCTCGGTCGTACCCGAGGCGTTCGCCGATCCCTTCCCCTTGTAGACCGGCCTCACCGGGCTCCATCTCGTCGGCCGAATCGTAGCCGGCAACACTCTTGCCAAATCTTCGAATCGATGGATTGCTTCGGCGTCCAACCGGAGAAATCGCATGTCTCTCGAGCATTGGCTGGCCTTCGTCGCCGCGTCGGCGGTTCTTCTCGCCATCCCCGGACCGACCATCCTTCTGGTCATCTCCTATGCCCTCGGCCATGGCCGCAAGGTCGCGACCTCGACGGTCGCCGGCGTGGCGCTCGGCGACTTCACCGCCATGACCGCGTCCATGCTGGGGCTCGGCGCGCTTCTGGCCGCTTCGGCCACTGTCTTCACCGCGCTCAAATGGATCGGCGCGGCCTATCTGATCTATCTGGGCATCAAGCTCTGGCGCGCGCCAGTCTCGACCGGAGTCGTGAACGACGCCGCAGAAGTGCCGAACGAGAAGCCGCTGCGCATCTTCCTGCACACCTATGTCGTCACGGCGCTGAACCCCAAGAGCATCATCTTCTTCGTCGCCTTCCTGCCGCAGTTTCTCGACACGACGCGGCCGGTGCTCCAGCAGATGATCATCTTCGAGGTGACGTTTCTGGTTCTCGCCACGATCAACGCCGCGCTCTACGGCATCCTCGCTTCCATGGCGCGCCAGACGATCCGCAGGCCGAGCGTCCAGCGGACGGTCAATCGCGTCGGCGGATCGCTCATGATCGGTGCCGGCCTGCTCGCCGCCGGGTGGCGCCGGTCGGCCGCCTGATCGACAAGGCCGGCTGGAACCGACGTTCCAACCGGCCTGATCCATGAGGTAGCGTTTCGAACTTGCGCTTTACGCCTCACGCGTCCGCGTCGAGGCTTTCCAGCACCACATTGCCATTGGTGTAGATGCAGATTTCGCCCGCGATCTTCATCGCGCGCCGCGCGATCTCCTCCGCGCCGAAATCCGTGTCGGCCAGCGCCCGCGCCGCCGCGAGCGCATAATTGCCGCCCGAGCCGATCGCCATCACGCCGTTTTCCGGCTCCAGCACATCGCCATTCCCCGTCAGCGTCAGCGTCACGCTTTTGTCGGCGACGATCATCATCGCCTCCAGCCGGCGCAGATAGCGGTCGGTGCGCCAGTCCTTGGCCAGTTCCACACAGGCGCGCGTCAGCTGGTCCGGGTACTGCTCCAGCTTGGCTTCCAGCCGCTCCAGAAGCGTGAACGCATCGGCCGTCGCGCCCGCGAAGCCCGCGATCACCTGCCCGTTCTTGCCGAGCCGGCGCACCTTCTTCGCGTTGCCCTTCATCACCGTGTTGCCCAGCGAAACCTGCCCGTCGCCCGCCACCACGACCTTGCCGTTCTTGCGAACGGTCACGATCGTCGTGGAATACATCTGCGCGGGATCGTGCCGCTCCATCATGGTCTCATGCCCTTTGTCTCGAACTCCGGCCCCATATGGGATGCGCAAGGCCGGTGCGCCAAGGGGGCGCGATGGCGGATGGCGAAGAGCAGGGGCGCTGCCCCTGTACCCCGGCAGGGGAAATGATTTCCCCTGCACCCCTCGTTCGTTTGGATCGTGTCCGAGATCGGGGAGGGCCGCTGGCCCTCCCCGATCTCGGAAAAGGTCCCAAAAGACAGGAAGGGTTCGGGAAGTCCTTCCTGAGCGGGGCTCGGGGCGGCAGCCCCGCCTTTCACATCCACCATCACGCCCCTTGGCGCACAGGACCTTGCGCCTGTATGAAGCCCGTGAGTTTAAGACGAAGGGTCAGGAACATGGGCGTGACGGCGGGTCGGCGCGACGGGGCGGTGGATCGGGCGACGAAGGAGACGCAGATCCGCGTTCACGTGGATCTCGACGGGCAGGGCCGGGCAACCGTGCAGACGGGCGTCGGCTTCTTCGATCATATGCTGGATCATCTGGCGCGCCATTCCTTGATGGACATCCGGGTCGAGGCCAAGGGCGACCTGCATGTGGACGACCATCACACGGTGGAGGATGTCGGCATTGCGCTGGGTCAGGCGATCCGGCAGGCGATGGGCGAGCGGCGCGGCATCCGGCGCTATGCCTCGCTGGATCTGGCGATGGACGAGACCTTGACGCGCGCGGCGGTGGACGTGTCGGGCCGGCCGTTCCTCGTGTTCCGCACGCGCTTCCCAACCGAGAAGATCGGCACGTTCGACACGCAGCTGGTGCGCGAGTTCTTTCAGGCCTTCGCGATGAATGCTGGGCTGACCCTGCATATCGAGACGCTCTACGGCGAGAACTCGCACCATATCGCCGAAACCTGCTTCAAGGCGGTGGCGCGGGTCTTGGGCGACGCCTTGCAGATCGACCCGAGGCAGGCCGATCTCGTGCCCTCCACCAAGGGCATTCTGGCGTGACGGACGAGCGGTCATGAAGCGGTTTCGCGTCTTCGAGCCGCCGGGTAGTGTGGAGGCCAGCGAGAAGGCGTTGTTCGTGCGCGACGGGTTTTCGCTGGTCGCGCTGCTCGTGCCCGCGCTCTGGCTGCTTTGGCACCGCCTGTTTCTGGCCGCCATCGCGGTCTTCGCGCTGGATGTCCTGTTCGGCTGGCAGGCGGGCACGAAGGGTTTCGGACTGGCGGCCGCCGCGCTGCCGCTTCTGATCGGACTTCTGGTCGCGCTGGAAGGTCCGAGCCTCAAGGCCTGGAAGCTCCGGCGGCAGGGCTGGCGCGAGACGGCGGCCCTGATGGCGAGCGACCGGGCCGAGGCCGAAATCCGCTATTATGCGGGCATGAAAGCTGGCGGAGGGAGCGAGATTCGAACCCACGACACGTCACCCGCCGCGCCCCAGAATTCTGACGAAAGCCGCCCCTTCGGGCCAGCGCCCTCCCCCCTTTCGGACTGAAGCTGATGCCGACACTTGCGATCATCGACTATGGCTCGGGCAATCTGCGCTCGGCCACCAAGGCTTTCGAGCGCGCCGCGCGCGAGGCCGGGCTCGACATGGACATTCGCCTGACGGACGACCCGGAGGTCGTGCGCCGGGCCGACCGCGTGGTGCTGCCGGGCGTCGGTGCCTATGCCGATTGCCGCGCGGGCCTGCATGCGGTTCCGGGCATGGAAGACGCGCTGCTCCATGCCGTGGAAACGCAAGGGCGGCCCTTCCTCGGCATCTGCGTCGGGATGCAGCTCATGGCCGAGCGCGGGCTGGAAAAGACGATCACGCAAGGCTTCGGGTGGATTTCCGGGGATGTCGAACCGATCGTGCCAAGCGATGCCAAGCTGAAAGTGCCGCAGATCGGCTGGAACACGATCGAGCTTCGCCACCCGCATCCGCTTCTAGAGGGCATTCCGACGGGCGAAGGCGGGCTGCACGCCTATTTCGTCCATTCCTACCATCTCGTGCCGCGCGACGAGACCCAGGTGATCGCGACCGTCGATTACGGCGGTCCGGTCACGGCGATGGTCGCCAATGGCAACAAGGCCGGCACGCAGTTCCATCCCGAAAAGAGCCAGACGCTGGGTCTGGCTCTGATCGCCAACTTCCTGAAGTGGAAGCCCTGATGCCCATTCTCTTTCCCGCCATCGATCTGAAGGATGGCGAATGCGTGCGCCTGAAGCTCGGGCTGATGGAGGAGGCGACGGTCTACAATCCCGATCCGGCGGATCAGGCCGAAGCCTTCCGCGCGCAGGGCTTCACGCATCTTCACGTCGTCGATCTCAACGGCGCCTTCGAGGGGCGCGCGGTGAATGCCGGCGCGGTGGACGCGATCCTCGGCGCGGTCGGGGCTGAGATGAAGGTGCAGCTCGGCGGCGGCATCCGGCGCATGGAGGATATCGAGCGCTGGCTGGACAAGAGCCTGTCGCGCGTCATCCTCGGCACGGTGGCGGTGCGCGATCCCGATCTGGTGCGCGAGGCGGCCGGGCGTTTTCCCGGGCGCGTCGCGGTCGGCATCGACGCCAAGGGCGGCTATGTCGCGGTGGAAGGCTGGGCGGAATCCTCGACCCTGACGGCGATCGATCTCGCGCGGCGCTTTGAGGACGCGGGCGTCTCGGCCATCATCTACACCGATATCGACCGGGACGGCATCCTGGCCGGCATCAACTGGGACTCCACGATCGAACTCGCCGGCGCCGTCCGCATTCCGGTGATCGCCTCCGGCGGCTTGGCCTCGATGGAAGACATTGAGCGGCTGGCGAGCCCGGACGCGGCGAGCCTGGAAGGCGCGATCAGCGGCCGCGCGCTCTATGACGGGCGCATCGACCCTGTGGCCGCGCTGGCGCGGCTCGCGCGCTGAGCTTCGTCAAAAAGAAGGGCAGGAGCCGTCATGGCCCCTGCCCCCTGAACCCCGCTTCGGTTACGAGGCGCTGACCTTGCCGAGCATCGTGCGATGCATTTCGAGCGTCGGCAGCGTCTGCGCGGCGAATTCCTTCACCGGACCGGCCTCGCCATTCATCGAATAGCCCTGGAACAGGCCCACGGCCTCGTCATGGGCGGCCAGCTGCTGCTGGAGGTAGAGCGCGTTGAACTGCGCGCCCGAGGCGGCGCGAAGCTCTTCCAGCATGCGCTCGTGCTTCGGGTCGAGGCGCGTGGGAATCTCGCTCTTCGGGCCGGCGGCGAGAGCGGCCTCGAGATTGGCCCCCGCCTGGGTGTGATCGTCGATCATCTTCTGGGCGAAGCGCTTCACTTCGGCATTCTGGGACTTTTCGAGCGCCAGACGGCTCGATTCGATCTCGAACATGTTGGACGAGACGGCCATGGTGACGAAATCGCCCTGCGTGGTTGCCGCCTTCATTTTGGTCGGCGTGCCGGTGGCGGGCGTGACGGCCTGCTGGGCCTGCGCGGCGATCGGCATGGCGAACAGGGCGGAAAGCGCCATGACGGCGATGGTCTTTTTCATGATGTCCTCGATGGAAAGAGCCGACGGGCTGGTCGGCTGTCGGGGAGTCAACGATCCTTCCAAGGCCCCGTTCCGGTCGTCAGGCGCTTTAATCTTCAGTTTGCCAAAGAATACGGGGGTGTTATTCTGGCTCATGGACCAGCTCCTGTTTCCGTGATGGAATCGAATGCCGCTGCGGCGTCACTTTGTTTCACGTGAGACAGGTCGGCGCTCATACTTTCACCGACTTGCGAAGCGGCGCGCCTGCGGCGATAAGCACCGCGACGAGGCGTACCGCGCCTCCCGTTCTCCCTGCCGGCCCGCCGGACTGGATAAGGTTCGCCTGATGACGCTCAAGGCCCGCATCATCCCCTGTCTCGACGTCAAGGACGGCCGCGTGGTCAAGGGCGTCAATTTCGAGGGGCTGGTGGATGCCGGCGATCCGGTGGAGGCCGCGCGCCGCTATGATGCGGCCGGGGCGGACGAACTCTGCTTTCTCGACATTACCGCGTCGTCCGACAATCGCGAGACGATCTTCGACGTCGTGGCACGCACGGCCGAAGCCTGTTTCATGCCGGTGACGGTGGGCGGCGGCGTGCGCGAGGTCGCCGATATCCGCAAGCTGCTTCTGGCGGGCGCGGACAAGGTGTCGATCAACACGGCGGCCGTGAAGCGGCCGGAATTCGTGGCGGAAGCCGCCGACAAGTTCGGCAACCAGTGCATCGTGGTGGCGATCGACGCCAAGCGCGTGGCAAGCCCCGAAGGCACGGCGCGCTGGGAGATCTTCACCCATGGGGGGCGCACGCCGACCGGCATCGACGCCGTGGAATTCGCGCGCCGCGTCGTGGCGCTGGGTGCCGGCGAAATCCTCCTCACCTCCATGGACCGCGACGGCACCAAGGCCGGCTTCGACATCGGCTTGACCCGCGCCGTGTCGGACGCCGTGTCCGTGCCGGTGATCGCGTCGGGCGGCGTCGGCTCGCTCGACCATCTCTCCGCCGGTGTGCTGCAGGGCGGCGCGGCGGCGGTTCTGGCGGCCTCGATTTTCCACTTCGGCACCTATACGATCGCTGAGGCCAAGCAGCATATGGCCAAAGCCGGCATTCCCATGCGCCTCGACGCGGCCCCCGCCGCGCCTCGCGCTCACTGACCCCGCCCGGTGGACCGCCCCCCGCGATCCGCCAGCGGTTCGAACTCTTCGCCCGAACTGAGATGACGATAGTTGAGATGACGATGTTCACGCTGGCCGATCTCGAAACCATCGTCGCCGCCCGTGCCCGGTCGGACGATCCGACCTCCTACACCGCCAAACTCGCCGCGCGCGGCCTCTCGAAGGCCGCGCAGAAGCTCGGCGAAGAAGGCGTCGAAACCGTGATCGCGGCGCTCACCGAAGACGACGCGGCGCTGACCGGCGAGGCGGCGGATCTTCTCTATCACCTCCTCGTCGTTCTCCATCTGCGCGGCCTGCCCCTGTCGGCCGTGATGGACGAGCTTCAGCGCCGCACGGCCCAGACGGGTCTTCAGGAAAAAGCCTCGCGGCCACAGGGGGCGAGCTGAGCACGATGGACAGCCGCTTGCCCAACCCCGCCTCGTCGCCCTATCGCTTCTTCACCGCCGCCGAATGGGCGACCTTTCGCGGCCGGGAGGCGCTGACGCTGAGCGCGGACGAGGTGCGACGGCTGCGCTCGCTGGGCGATCGGATCGATCTCGAAGAGGTCGAGCGCATCTATCTCGCCATGTCGCGCCTTCTCTACGCCCATGTGGAATCCTCGCAGACGCTGTTTCGCCAGCGGCGGCGCTTCCTGCGCGGCTCCGACCAGACCAAGACACCCTTCGTCATCGGCATCGCCGGCTCGGTCGCGGCAGGCAAGAGCACGACGGCGCGTATCCTCAAGGAGCTGCTCGCCCGCTGGCCGGGCACGCCCAAGGTCGATCTGGTGACGACCGACGGGTTCCTGTTCCCGAACGCCGTGTTGGAAGCCGAAGGGCTGATGCAGCGCAAGGGCTTTCCCGAGAGCTACGATGTCGGCGCGATCCTGCGCTTTCTCTCCGACATCAAGGCCGGGGCGCGCCATGTCTCGGCGCCCGTTTATTCACATTTCGTCTATGACGTCGTGCCCGGCGAGGAAGTGACGGTGGACCAGCCGGATATCCTCATCTTCGAGGGGCTGAACGTGCTTCAGGTCCGCGACATGCCCAAGGACGGGAAATTCATCCCCTTCGTGTCGGACTTCTTCGACTATTCGATCTATATCGACGCCGATATCGACGACCTGCACCGCTGGTATGTCGCGCGCTTCATGCGCCTGCGCGAAACGGCCTTCCGCGAGGAAGCCTCGTTCTTCCATCGCTATTCCAAGATCACGGACGAGGAAGCACTGGAGGTGGCCAACCGGCTCTGGACCACGATCAATCAGCGCAACCTGTTCGAGAACATCCTGCCGACGCGCCCGCGCGCCGACCTGATCCTGCGCAAGGGCGGCGATCATCTGGTCGAAGAAGTGGCGCTGCGCAACATCTGACGGCTCGCAGAATGGGCCGTCTGTCCGTCGCCCTTAACGCGGGCTAATGCCGTTAACCCTAAACATTTGTTAAGCTTGCCCGATGTCGGCTCATGTTTCATTTAGGGGTTGTGGAAACACCCTCTTCCATGAAACCGAAGGAGCGGACATGCTGGAGAAGAGACAGGCCAAGCGGCGGCGTGTGTGCCTTCATGGATCGGTGACCTCCGGTCTGACCCATGCGATCATTCCCGTTCAAGTGCGCAACGTGTCCGCGACGGGCGCGCAGATTCGCGTCGCAGACGGCGCTCTTCCCGGCCGCGAGATCGCCTTCCGCGTGGATCGCACGGGCGAGGTTCAGGAGGCGGAGGTGGTCTGGCGCTCCATGGAGCTTTACGGCCTTCGCTTTCGCACGCCGGAGGCGCATCAACCGGGTAGTGTAGAGACCGAGACGCCGACCGACGATCACGATTCCAGGCTGGCCCGCTGGCTTGAAGCGCAGCCGACGCTCTGACAGGCGACCGATCGGGCGCTCTGCCATCCGAAGCGCCTTACCCCCGCGCCCAGGCGCGCAAATCCGCCACCAGATGATCCGGCGCTTCCAGCGCGGTGAAATGGCCGCCTTCCGGCATCTCGCTCCAGCGCGACACGGCAAAGCCCTTTTCCACGAAGGCGCGCGAGGGCCAGGGGTGGAGCGGGTCGGGGAAACAGGCAAAGGCGGTCGGCACCTCGACCCGCTGCCCCGGCTTCAACTGGCGGAAACCGGCCTTGGCCGCCGCGCTGTAGTAGCGGATGGAGGAGTGGAACGCCCCGGTCGTGTGATAGATCATCGCCGTGTCGACCAGTTCGTCCAGCGTGAAGATCGCCTCGAACGGGCGCGAGCGACGATCCGACCAGTCATGGTAGCGCTCGATGATCCAGCTCGCCTGACGCATCGGATCGTTGCCGACGAGCCATGACAGGCTCTGCGGCCGCGAGCCCTGAAGATGGCGATAGGCTCCCATCTCCGCCTCGATCTGGGCCATCCGCCGCTTCCATGCGCGATCCTCCTCGCTGTCGGGCTCATCGGCGGGATGAGGAAACATCATGGTGAGATGGATGCCCTCCAGCGAGCCGGGATGGCGCAGCGCCAGAAGCGAGGTGACCAGCGCGCCCCAGTCGCCTCCATGGGCGCGGTATGTCCTGTATCCCAGGACATCGCGCATCAAGGCGTCGAAGAGATCGGCCGTCCGCGCCTGATCCACGGTCTCGGCCGGATGGTCGGAAAAACCGAAATTCGGCAGGCTGGGGATCACGAGATCGAACGCGTCCTCCGCCCGGCCGCCGAAGCGCGAGGGATAGGCGAGCGGCTCGGCGACGCGCCAGAACTCGCGAAAGGAGCCCGGCCAGCCATGGCTCATCAGGAGCGGCCGCCGCCCCTCCGCCTCGCCGACGATATGGACGACATGCAGCCCGACGCCCTCCACCTCGACCCGGACTTGCGGGAAGCGGTTGAGCCGCGCGAGCACCGCCTCGCGCTCGTAACCCTCCAGCCAATGCCGCTGGACTAGGCGCAGGAAAGCCGGATCGCAGCCCATGCTCCAGCCTTCGCCCTCCGGCGCGGGCGCGAACTCGTAGGCTGCGACACGCGCGCGAACGCGCTCGAACAGTTCGGGCGTCCAACTCACTTCGAACGGGGTCATGGCGTCTGGTCCGCTGATGTCTTCGGAAGGAAGACGCCGACGACCGCAGGGCGGTTGCACGAAAAAGAGCGTGCGCTGCCGCACCGGGGTCTCGCTCCGCCAACCATGCCAGCCCCGCCATATCCCCGCCGCCTCGCTGTTGCAGAGCGGAAAGGCTTGGCGTCCAGTTGACAGGACCGCATGATGGCTCCTACTGCCGCCCGACTTCGAAAGGGATCTGACCGCGCATGACGATCGACCTCACCCGCCGTGACCTGATGATGGGCCTTGCCGCGCTGGGCCTTGCGGGCCAGACCAAGCTGGCCTTGGCGCAGGAGAAGGGGCTGACCTTCGACGCGCCCCAGCCCTTCTCGTTCGACCGCCTGGTGGAGCGCGCACGCCAGATGGCCGCCGAGCCCTACGTGCCCGAAGTGCCCCGCGCCGCCGATATTCTGGAGCGCATCGACTTCGATCAGCACTGGCGCATCAAGTTCAAGTCGGAAGACACGCTGGAGCTGAACAACGGCAAGGCGCCGATCCGCTTCTTCTTCCTCGGCCGTTATTTCAAGCTGCCGGTGGGCATCCATGTGGTGGAGAACGGCGAGGCGCGCACGCTGCGCTACGACCCCAATCTGTTCCAGATCCCCGATGACAGCCCGGCCAAGGAATTGCCCGACGATATCGGCTTCGCCGGCTTCCGCGTGCTGGAGCCCGGCTCGGAGGCCGATTGGCTGGCCTTCCTGGGGGCGGCCTATTTCCGCACGTCCGGCGAGGACAATCAGTTCGGCATGTCGGCGCGCGCGCTCGCCATCGATGTCGCCATGCCGACGCCCGAGGAATTCCCGCGCTTCATCGACTTCTTCCTGGAGCCCTCGAAGGACGGGCAGCTCGTCATCACCTGCCTTCTGAACTCGCCGCGCGTGGCCGGCGTCCTGCGCATGGACGTCAAGAAGGGCGGGCCGATCGTCATGGACATCCAGGCCCGCTATTTCGCGCGCGACGACATCGCCCGCTTCGGCATCGCGGCGCTGACCTCGATGTACTGGTATTCCGAGACCGACAAGCAGCGCCGCATCGACTGGCGGCCGGAAGTCCACGATTCCGATGGTCTGGCGCTCTGGACGGGCACGGGCGAGCGCATCTGGCGTCCGCTCAACAACCCCAACAACGTCATGACCTCGACCTTCACCTCGGACTCGCCCAAGGGCTTCGGCCTTCTCCAGCGCGACCGCGACTTCAAGAACTACGAGGATGACGGCGTGTTCTACGAGCGCCGTGCCAGCGTCTGGGTTCAGCCCAAGGGCGACTGGGGTCCGGGCGCCGTGCAGCTTGTCGAAATCCCGACCGACGACGAGATCCACGACAATATCGCAGCCTACTGGCTCTCGGCCAAGCCCGTGAAGAAGGGCGATGCGATCAGCCTCGACTACGATCTCTACTGGGCCAACAAGCAGCCCTTCCCCGGCGATGTCGGCGTGGTCGTTTCCACGCGCCTGGGGCGCGGCGGTGTCGCGGGTCAAGCCCGCCCCGCCGGCGTCACCAAGATCGTCGTCGATTTCGACGGTGGGCTGGTCGCCAAGCTCGGCCGCTTCGATAAGGACGTGAAGCCCGTCGTCACCGCGTCGCGCGGCACGATCAGCAATGTGGACGCCTATTCGGTCAAGGTCGGCACCGCCTGGCGCGTGACCTTCGACGTCGCGGCCGAGGGCACGGAGCCGGTGGAACTGCGCCTCTTCCTGCGCCAGGGCGACACGATCCTGACCGAAACCTGGGCCTACCAGTTCCTGCCGCTGCCCAAAGCCGGCTGAGGTTCTGCCAGAACTCCGAAGGCCGGCCGATGCGCCGGCCTTTTTCGTGGAACGCTCCGGCCGCTTTGTCGCAGACGAAAGGGGCCGGACCCTGCCCTATGTCCGCCCTTCTCACGACGAGCAGGCGGGGTTGGGATGCGAAGAATAAGCCGGGTTCAGACGATCGTGAGCGGGCGCTGATGGCGACCCTCGTCACGGTGCTGCGCGGTGGCGGGCGCTACACACCGCTTTGGGTGGAGCGGCTCTGGGCGGGCGCGCGGCGTCACGCGCCGGGCTTCACACGCTGCCTCTGCCTCACCGACATGGAGTTTGCCATCGAGGGCGTCGAGCGTGTGCCTCTGCGCGAGACATGGCCGATCTGGTGGTCCAAGATGGAGGCGCTGCGCCCCGGGCTCGTGGAGGGCACGACGCTTCTCTGCGATCTCGACACGGTATTTTCGGGCGACGCCTCCCCGCTCGCCGAACCCGGCCTCTGCGCCATGGAGGATCACTTCCACAAGACGCGCCTGTCGAGCGCGCTTCTGCGCTGGGAGGGCGATCAACTCGGCTTCGTCCACGACGCCTTCCGCGCCGACCCCGAGCGCTGGATGCGGCCGGGCTCCTGCGGGCCGGTGCCGAACGCCGTGCATGGCGATCAGGTGGTCATCGACCATCTTCTGCGCCAGCGGGGCCTGGTGCCGGATTTCTTCCAGCATCGTCATCCCGGCCTTCTCGACTTCTACGACCCGGACAATCAGCGCCCCGGCCCGGTATTGGTCTTCATCGGCGACGCCAAGCCTGATCTCGCGACCGAGCCCGTCGCCTCGCTCTGGCGGGGCGAAGCGCCCGTCAGGCGGGCCGAACCCGCCGAAGCGTGAGATTGATCCGCCCGCCCTTGGGCAACAAGGTCGAGGTGCCGGGATAAACGCGGTCCACCCCATGGAACGCGAGGCGGCTCGCGCCGCCCAGCACCAGCACATCGCCGGACTTCAAGCGAAACGAGCGCGTCGGGTCGCTGCGCTCCAGCCCGCCCAAGCGAAACAGCGCCTCGTCGCCCAGCGAAACGGAGACGACGGGCGCGGCAAGGTCCGCCTCGTCCTTGTCCTGATGCAGACCGAGCTTGGCGGATCCGTCGTAGAAGTTCACCAGACAAGCTTCCGGCGGCGCGGGCGAGGCGGACACCTCGTCCCAAAGCTGGAGAAGCACGGGCGGAATGGCGGGCCAGAGCGCGCCGGTTTCGGGATGGTCCCGCTGGTAGCGATAGCCCGCGCGATCCGACACCCAGCCGAGCGAGCCGCAATTGGTCATGCGTACCGAGAAGGGCTTTCCCGTGCGGGGCATGGCGGGGCGATACAGCGGGGCCTCTGCAACGACGGCGCGGATGGTCTCCACCAGTTCTTCCTGCGCCGCGCGCCCGAAGAAGCCCGGCCAGAAGCGCACGCCCGGCTGAAGCTCCATCGTCGGTCTGCTTTCTATCATCCCAAAGGACATAGGCGCCGAGCCACCGCTCCGCCACCCGGAAAGCCCGAGCGGCTCAAGAGGGGGAGCGCGGCGGCTGACTTACGAAAGATAGCCGAGCTGCGCGGCGAGCGCGACCGCATGGGTGCGATTGGAGGCGTCGAGCTTGCGCGTCGCGGAGGTCAGATATTGCGAGATCGTGTGTTCCGACAGTTTCAGGATGGTGCCGATCTCGGACGAGGTCTTGCCGAGCATGGCGAGCTTGAGGCAGTCGCGCTCGCGCCCGGTCAGCGGATTGTTGCGCCGGTTCTCTTCGAAGCGGATGCAGCTCAGCATTCCGAAGGCGCTGAAAGCCACGAGATGCAGCGCGTCGGCCACCTCTTCCGAGATGGGCGGACCGGCGCCGAAGAAGCAGAGAACGCCATTGAAGCCCGTCAGCCCATGCACCGGGCAGTAGACGCCCGACAACATGCCCGTCGCGCCCAGAAAGCGCGCCTGGGGCAGCATGTCGGGGTCAGCGGGATCATAGCCGTAGAGCGTTTCGGCGTCCCAGACGAGCGGCAGCACGCCGCCCTTTAGCGCGCGCAGAACGGGCGTGAAACGGTTGAGGCCATTGCGCTCGAAGCCGCGCCGGAACTCCTCGCTCCAATTCGACAGGACAAGCCGCATCTCCGCCCCCGCATCGTCGGACGAGGGGATCGAAAGGAGAGCGAACGTCGTAAATCCATGCTGGACGGCGATGGTTTCAAGACTGCTCGCCAATCCCTCCAACGTCCATGGTCGCGGTGCTCCTTCGAGCATCAAGCTGAACCCATCCTTCATTACGCCAGCGCGTCCACCATCAACAGGCGAGAGAACGAGGAGTTACAAACCATGGCCATTCCTTCCGCAGACTACCGCGTAAGCCGGGCGACGAGGCCGCGCGCACCGGCTCTCAAATTCATCTAACCGCAAATTCGCCACCATTCGACCCCCGTGGGGTCATAAAATTGGGCAGGCACATACAGTTTGGTTAATTAAATTTAAATGACAAACAACCATTGGTTGGAACAGCCCCCAGAGCCGGGAAAATAACATAGGCCGGAATTTGTCACGGAAAAAACTCATCTTCCGCTTCGGAAGTTGGAAAAGTTTGCCAAGCTTGGGGATACGATAACTCGCATCGATTGCGTTCTATTCATTTTATCCGCTCGCCTGTAAAATGAGCAGAGGTTGAATCCGTGGGCGGATACGCGCCGATTCGAGCCTGGCGACCCCTTGATCGTGCCCTGTCGAAAGACTTGATCGTGCCGTGCACAAGCGCTGGGTCTGTCCGTTTTCTTTTATTGGCCGGGCAAGGATGGCAGCGACCTCGGGTTCCGCCGGGGATGCTGCCCGGTCTTGGTGCGTCAGATGGGCACGGCGGTCAGCTGTCAGCCTTGCCGCGCGGAGCCCTCTGGCACAGGCTCCTTGCGCTCCCCATCTGCAGCACTGTTTCCTTCCGCCATGACCCTTCCGGCGACCAGTACGAGACCCTGAAAGCATGACCGACTTTTCCCCCCGCGAGATCGTTTCCGAGCTGGATCGCCACATTATCGGGCAGCGCGAGGCCAAGCGCGCGGTGGCCGTGGCACTGCGCAATCGCTGGCGCCGGCAGCAGCTGACGGGCTCGCTGCGCGAGGAGGTCAGCCCCAAGAATATTCTGATGATCGGACCAACCGGCGTCGGCAAGACGGAGATTTCGCGCCGCCTGGCGAAGCTCGCCGGCGCGCCCTTCCTCAAGGTCGAAGCCACGAAGTTCACCGAGGTCGGCTATGTCGGCCGCGATGTCGAGCAGATCGTGCGCGATCTCGTGGAGATCGGCATAGGCCTCGTGCGCGAGAAGAAGCGCGCCGAGGTGCGCGCCAAGGCCCATGCCGGGGCCGAGGACCGCGTGCTCGACGCGCTCGTCGGCAAGACCGCCTCGCCCGCCACGCGCGATAGCTTCCGCAAGCGCCTGCGCGCCGGCGAGCTGGACGACAAGGAGATCGAGATCGAGGTGGCCGACACGTCCAACCCGATGGGCGGCATGGACATTCCCGGAATGCCAGGCGCCAATATCGGCGTCCTCAACCTCTCCGAAATGTTCGGCAAGGCGATGGGCGGGCGCACCAAGACGCGCCGTACCACGGTCAAGGAAAGCTACGAGCTTCTGATCTCAGAGGAATCCGACAAGCTGCTCGACAACGAGGCCTTGGTTGCCGACGCGATCGCGGCGGTGGAGAACAACGGCATCGTCTTCCTGGACGAGATCGACAAGATCGCCAACAAGGACGGCATGGGCGGCGGCGCGGGCGTCAGCCGCGAGGGCGTGCAGCGCGATCTCCTGCCGCTGGTAGAAGGCACGACGGTCGCCACCAAGCACGGGCCGGTGAAGACCGACCATATTCTCTTCATCGCGTCCGGCGCCTTCCATGTCGCCAAGCCCTCGGACCTCCTGCCGGAGCTTCAGGGCCGTCTGCCGATCCGCGTCGAGTTGCGCGCGCTCACCAAGGACGATTTCCGCCGCATCCTGACGGAGACCGAAGCCTCGCTCATCAAGCAGTATGTGGCGCTGATGAAGACGGAGAACGTGACGCTCGACATCACCGACGACGCGATCGACGCGATCGCCGATCTCGCCGTTTCGCTGAACGGCTCGGTCGAGAATATCGGCGCGCGGCGTCTTCAGACGGTGATGGAGCGCGTGCTCGACGACATCTCCTTCGAGGCGCCCGACAAGGGCGGCGAGACCTTCCGCGTCGATGCCGACTATGTGCGCAAGGCGCTCGACGGCATTGCGGGCAATGTCGACCTGTCGCGCTTCATTCTCTGACGGCGTTTGTTCTTCTGTTTCACAGGCCGCGTCCGAAAGGGCGCGGCTTTTTTGTGTTTGAAGGACGGATCATCGCCCGCCGCGTTTCCGGTTGTGACGAGATTGGCGACCCATATCAGGCAAACCTCGGACCGGGTGCGCACCGAGCCTAACCGCCCGAAATCACGACGATACTCGCTGGGCGCGTGGTGGGCTGAATGCTCCATCGAGCCCGCCTCCCGACCTTAGACACACGTTCGACCGATGGGGGCAGGCTGCTTTTCCTGCACTGCGGTCTCTTGACGCAGCCGCGAAGGGCGAACCAAATCAGCGCCCCGTCCCGCGCGCCTTGCGCTCTTGTCCCGGTCCCGAGCCCATGCCCCGAGCCTTGCCCTTCGAAACCGCGCTGGAGGCCATCGGCACCGGCCGCTTCCAACGAAAGCTGCTTCTGACCTTCGGCCTCGTCTGGGCGGCCGATGCCATGCAGGTTCTGGCAATCGGCTTCACCGCCGCTTCGATCGCGGCGAGCTTCGGTCTCACCGTGCCGCAAGCGCTGCAAACCGGCACGCTGTTCTTTCTGGGAATGCTCGTCGGGGCCTTCGTCTTTGGGCGGCTGGCGGATCGGATCGGGCGGCGGCGCGTCCTAATCCTCACCATCCTGATCGACGCCCTATTCGGCATCGCCTCGGCCTTCGCGCCCGATTTCACCTGGCTCCTGGCCCTGCGCTTCCTCACCGGCCTCGGCGTCGGCGGCACGCTGCCGGTGGACTATGCGATGATGGCCGAGTTCCTGCCGCCCCAGAAGCGCGGGCGCTGGCTGGTCATGCTGGAAGGGGCCTGGGCGCCGGGCACCGTGCTGGTGGCGCTGGCCGCCCTCGCCGTGCAGTCGAGCGGCGCGGCCGAGCCCTGGCGCGTTCTGTTCTTCATCACCGGCGCGCCGGCCATCATCGGGCTCTTCATCCGCTTCTGGGTGCCGGAATCGCCGATGTATCTCTTACGACAAGGGCGTGAGGCGGAGGCGCGCGCCATTCTGGACAAGGTCGCCAGCGCCAACGGCACCACGCTTCCCGCCGGCACGCTGACCCTGCCCACGCCCAGCCAGGGCGGCTCGATCTTTTCGGCGGCGCTGCGCGGCGTCACCCTGCCGGTTCTCGCCGTCTGGTTCCTGGTATCGATGAGCTATTACGGCGTCTTCGTCTGGCTTCCCGTTCAGCTCGCGGGACAAGGCTTCGGTTTCGTGCGCGGGCATTGGTTTCTGGTGCTGGTCGCGCTCGCCCAGATCCCCGGCTATGCGCTGGCGGCCTATGGCGTGGAGCGATGGGGCCGCAAGCCGACGCTGATCGGCTTCCTGCTTCTCAGCGCCCTCGGCTGCGGGCTCTACGGGCTCGGCCTCAGTGACGCGCTGGTGGCGAGCGCGACGCTGATCATGAGCTTCGCGCTGCTCGGCACATGGGGCGCGCTCTATGTGATCACGCCCGAGCTTTACCCGACCGAACTGCGCGCCACCGGCATGGGCAGCGCCGGGGCCATGGCGCGGCTCGGCGGCCTCGTCGCGCCCTCGCTGCTCGCCCCGATCATGGCGGCAAGCTTTGCCGGCGCGCTCGGCCTCTACGCCGCGCTTCTGGTTCTGGCCGCCGTCGCGGTGACGCGGATCAGGGTCGAGACGCGCAACCGCGCGCTGGGCTGAGGCCTAGGAACCGGGAACAGACGCCTTCGGGTCGGTCGACCGGGTCTAACCCAAGCCGCTCAGGCGGCCCGGATCGCACCTTGATGGGGGCCATCGACATCGAAGGGCCGCAGGAACATGCGTCCCGTCCGGTCCGCTTCCAGCACGCTGCCCGGCGGAATGGCGCGCCAGCCCGCCGCATCACAGCCGCAGGGTTCGGAGGCGACGAGAAGGCTCGCCCCCTCGCTGCGGGCATAGAGCGAAGGCGGCTTGTCGTCGCTCGCCCAGCGAAAGGCGAAGAGCCGCTCGCCGTCCGAATGCACGGCGGCAAAGCGCACCGGCTCGTCCGACACCGCGCCGCGCATCGCCTCGATCTCGCTCAGCGTGTCACGGAAGGCCGCGACGGGATCTCTCTCCAGCCCGCGACTGAGCGCGGCCAGGAAGATCGCCTCGGAATCGCAGGTGCCCTTGCGCGAGGGATATAGCGCGTCGGAAATCATGCCCTCGACGCGCCGGCGCAGGCCCGCATAGCCGCCGATCTGGCCATTGTGCATGAAGAGCTGCTGGCCATGGGCGAAGGGGTGGCAATTGCTGGTGGACACGCCGCCGCTGGTCGCCGCCCGCACATGGGCCAGAAACAGGCCGGAGCGGATCTGCCGGCAGAGCGAGGTGAGATTGGCGTCCGACCAGGCCGGCAGAATGCCACGATAGAGGCCCGGCTCGGCCCGCTCGCCATACCAGCCAAGGCCGCAGCCATCCCCGTTCACCACGGTGCGCGCCTCGCGCGCGGCCATGGATTGCGACACGAGGGAGCCTTCCGGGCGGATCAGCAGATCTTCCAGAAACAGCGGCGTCCCGGCATAGGCGAGTAGGCGGCACATGGGCGGGCAATCCAAGGCGAATGCGGCAGATGTTCGACCGAGGCATCGGCCGAACCGTCCCGTCAGCCGAAGGCGGGGAAGCGGGGCCTTGCGGCCACAGACCCCCGCGCCGTCAGTGACGCTTCAGCCTATGCTGCAACGCGTTCGCGAAGCTTGGCATTCTCCGTCTGCATGACGGTTTCCTGACCCTCGCCCAAGGCGAAGCGCACCGCCGCTGCCGCGTGGATTTCGGTGGAGCAGAAGCCCGGCAGGGCGAGCGCGTCGGGGCGCACCAGAAGCCCGATCTCGGTGCAGCCGAGGATCACGCTGTCGGCGCCCGCCGCGCGTTCGCGCTCCACCACCGCCTCGAAGGCACGGGCCGAGTTGGGGTCAACATGGCCGGCGCACAGTTCTTCGAAGATGACGCGGTGCACCAGCGTGCGATCTTCGGCATTCGGCACGATCGGCCGGAAGCCGACAGCCGCTTCCATCCGGTCGGCATAGAAGCCGTGTTCCATCGTGTAGCGCGTGGCCAGAAGCAGCGGACGCGAATGGCCGGCCTGTTTCAACGTCTCGCCCGTCTCACGGATGATATCGATCAGCGGAATGGAAACGGCGGCCTGCACCTCGGCCGAGACGAGATGCATCGTGTTGGTGCAGATGAGGACGCAGTCCGCACCCGCGCGCTCCAGACGGCGCGCGCTGTCGGCCAGCATCTCGGCCGCCAGATCCCAGCGCCCCGCCTTCTGCAGCGCGACCACGGCCGAGAAATCGAGCGAATGGAGCAGCACGTCGGCCGAGGCAAGCGGCGAGCGCGCCGCGCGCACCGCCTCGTTCAGGAGGCGATAATAGGTGGCGGTGGATTCCCAGCTCATGCCGCCGATCAGCCCGATGCGCTTCATATGTCCGTCCCCGTCTGGTGGTGCGATCCCTGCCACACAGGATGACGCCCCCGCCGCGAAAGCGGGATGCGATCTTTCCGAGATCGACGCGAATCCGCGCACATTCAACGCGCGTTATGGCCGAATGGCGCGCTTCTCTTGCGCAAGGCTTCGGCTTCGTGCATCCCTGCCCCATGCTGGACGATCGAGATCACCAACTTCTCACCCTGCTTCAGGACGATGCCGACCGTTCGGTGGCCGATCTGGCCGAGCGTCTCGCCCTGTCGCCCTCAGCCTGTTCGCGCCGCATCCAGCGCTTGAAGGACGAAGGCTACATCGCGCGCCGCGTCGCACTGGTGGATCGCAAACGCATCAACCTGCCAACCACGATCTTCGTTCTGGTGAAGACGGCGCGGCATGAGAAAGGCTGGCTGGAGGAGTTCCACGCCGCCGTCGGCGCGATCCCGGAGATCGTCGAGGTGCACCGGCTGACCGGCAGCGTCGATTACATCCTGAAGATCGTGCTGCCCAATGTCGAGCATTACGATACGATCTACAAGCGCCTCGTCGCCAAGGTGAGCCTTGCCGACATGTCGGCCTTCATCTCCATGGAGACGGTGAAATCGCTGACCGCCGTGCCGACGCGCTATGCCTGAGTGTTTCACGTGTGACACGCTTGGCGTTAAAAGAGCTGGGTAATGTTTCGAGCGGCGACGTCTTGATCTAAGACAGCCCGGTCGCCTCACGCTCGCCGCAAACCATGCGGATAGGCAGGCCCGTCCGATCGAAGGTCGATCCATGTCCCGTTTACTCGCCGCGCTTCTGGCGGGCTTCCTGCTGGCTCACCCTGCTCAGGCGCAGTCCGTCGTCACGGTTCCGCCGGGCAATCGCAACGCCACGCAGCCCGCCATTCCGAGCTTTTCCTATACGCGCACGGCCGCGACGGGCGGCAATTTCGCGTCCAAATATCAGAAGATCCACGACCTTCTGGCGACCAATCGCGACCTGCAGAACAAGATCCGCTCGGCCGCAAAACTCTACGGAATCGACCCGATCCATATCGCGGGTGCGCTGGTGGGCGAGCACACGTTCAATGTGGACGCGCTGGACCGGATTCAGACCTATTACGTCAAGGCCATGTCTTATCTGAACTCCGGCATCGACTTTTCCTACAAGGGGGAGCCGGTGGAAAGCTTCGTGGCGCGGCCCGAGTTCAACCGCTGCCAGCGCGCCAAGGGCGACGAGGCGCTGTGGAGCTGCCGCGAGCAGGTCTTCGAGCAGAGCTTCCGGGGCAAGACAGTGGACGGGCGCTCCTACCCCGACAATCGCTTCGGCGCGGTCTTCTTCCAGCCTTATTATGCCGGGCAGACCTTCGGCCTCGGCCAGATCAACCCGATGACGGCGCTGGCCGTGTCCGATATCGTGCATCGCGTCTCTGGCTATCCCGACATCGAGATGAACCGGGCGGGCGAGGTCTATGCCGCGATCATGGACCCCGACAAGTCGCTTCATTACATGGCGGCGGTGATCCGCTCCTCGATCGACAAGTATCGCGAGATCGCCGGCTTCGACATTTCCAAGAACCCCGGCATCACCGCGACGCTCTACAATGTGGGCGATCCGATCACCCGCGCGCGACGGCTGAAGGCGGAGAACATCCGGCGGCAGGCGAGCGGCCAGCCCGCGCGGATGCCCGAGGAAAACTATTACGGCTGGCTCGTGAACGAGAAGCTGGACGACCTGCGTGCCATCTTCCCGCAGTAGTCAGGCCGACCGCAGCGGATGCAGGCGCAGCCGGCCTTCCCGCTCGCGCCGCTCCACCCAGCGCCGCTCGGCCGCCCAGTCATGCCCCTCCCAGCCGGCGAAGCCGAAGCCATAGACATCGATGGTCCGCCTCACGCGCCGCGGGCGACTCACCAGCCAGTAGAGCGCCAGAAAGCCCGAACTCGGCACCCCATCCTCGCGCCCGCCCTCGCAGCTCAATGCCGCGCGGGCGGCGAAGAACAGCGGATCGTTGAAGAGCCAGACCGGCGCGCCGTGCAGGCTCAGCCGCGCACAGAGCTCGGGCGTCCAGTCATGCTCGCCTCCCGCCCGCTTCTCGGCCAAGGGCGTCGGGCGGCGTCGCTCCTCGATTCCAGGATCGATCGGCAGAAGAAAGCTCTGCGCGTGGCGGATCGCGGCGCGGCGGCGGAAGCTCACATCCTCCAGCCACTCGCGCGTCTGCCCGCCGAAATTCATGAGAACGAGATGGGTGAGCCGCCGCCCCGTCGCCGCGCCGAAGCCCTGTGCATTGTTGAAGCGGATCACCCAGTCCGCCCGGTCCACCGCCGGGCCGATCCGCCCTGCCTCCGGCGCATTGCCGACCACGGCGATGCGGCACGGCCGGTCGGGTGCGGGGCGATCCGGCCCATGGCGAGGCTCGGGTCGGCTGCGGCCGGGAGCGAGTGGCGTGATGTCGTCCAGAAGCCGCAGCGTTTCGAGCGTGCGTGCCGGGCGCGAACCCGGCAGACGTGGATGGGGCGGGAGTGGGATGGCGGGCATCGGGGCAGGTTGAGGCGGCCCTCGCTCCGTCATTCGGCCGGAACCGCCGTGCCGCCTTCGCTCGTAGCCTTTTCCTTGTCCTTGCCGCGTGCCCCGAAATGCCAGGGCAGGCGCTCGTTCGGATCACGCCGTTCCTTGGCGCGGTTCTTCTCCCGGCCCCAGAACTTGCCGCCCCGCCCTTCGCCCAGCCGCTCGAACAGGGCGAAGAGGGCCGGCACGATGAAGATGCCGATCATGGTCGCGGCCAACATGCCGCCGATCGAGGCGATGCCGATCGCGTTGCGCGAGGCCGCGCCCGCACCGCTCGCCGTCACCAGCGGCACGAGGCCGAGGATGAAGGCGAGCGCCGTCATCAGGACCGCGCGGAAGCGCTGGCGTGCGCCGGTGATGGCGGCTTCCGTGATTTCCATCCCATCCAGCTCGCGCCGCTCCTTGGCGAACTCCACGATCAGAATGGCGTTCTTGGCGGCCAGACCGATCAGCATGACCATACCGATCTGCGAATAGATGTTGGAGGTCTGGCCGAACAGGGCCAGCGCCCCCGCCGCGCCCGCCGCCGCGATGGCGATGGAGAGCATGACGGTCAGCGGCTGGAGCCAGCTTTCATACTGTGCGACGAGGAAGAGATAGGCGAAGACGAAGGCCAGACCGAAGGCGAGATAGGTGACCGAGCCCGCCTGCCGCTCCTGATAGGAGGTGCCGGAAAACTGGTAACTGTAGCCCGCCGGCAGGGTCTCGCGCGCCACCTCTTCGAGGGCGGTCAGCGCCGCGCCCGAGGAATAACCCGCAGCCGGCTGGCCGGTGATCTGCGGGGCGGTGAAGAGGTTGAAGCGCGGTACGGAATAGGGGCCGAAGGTCGTGTCCACCGAGACCAGCGAGCGCAGCGGCACCATCTCACCACCGGAGTTCTTGGCGTAGAGCTGGCCGATATCGGCCGTCTTGGTGCGCGCGTCCGCCTCGGCCTGGAGGCGGACCTGGAAGATCTGCCCCTGATAGATGAACTGGTTCACATAGGTTTCGCCCATGGCGCCGCCGACCGTGTTGTAGATGTCGGAGACGCTGAGGCCGAGCGTTTGCGCGCGGTCGCGGTCGATTTTCATGTAGAGGCGCGGCACGTCGGCCGAGAAGGTCGTGCGGGCCGTTTCGATCTCGGGCCGCTCGTTGGCCGCCGCCACGAAGGCGCTGGCGACTTGGGCCACCTCGGCGGGGTCCTGCCCCTGCTGTGCCAGAAGCTCGAAGGTGAAGCCGCCGACCGAGCCGAGGCCGGGGATCGGCGGCGGCGGGAAGGCCGCCACCTGCACACCGGGAATGGCGGCGAAGCGCCCATTGAGTTCAGCCAGAATGGCGAAGAGATCGCGCCGCTCGCCCCAAGGCTTGAGCGTGACGATGCCAAGACCGCCGGAGGAGCGCTGCGAGGACTGGAGCAGCGAATAGCCGGCATTCAGCACATAGGCGTTCACACCCTCCGTTTGGGAAAGAATGTCCCCGATCTCCAGCATGGCCTCGGTCGTGCGCTGCAGCGAAGCGCCGTCGGGTAGCGACACGTCGAACAGGATCGCGCCCTGATCCTCGTCCGGCAGGAGCGTCGAGGGCAGGTTCACGAAGGAGACGAAGGCGATGGCAAAGCCGAGCGCGAGCACGCCGAGCGCCAAAAGCACGCGGCGCACCAGAAAGCCGACCGAGCGCGCATAGGCATTGCGCGTCTTGTCGAGCCCGACATTGAACCAGCGCAGCGGACCCCAGGCGGCGCTGGGCGGGCGCAGCATGGCGGCGGTGAGGGCCGGCGTCAGCGTCAGCGCCACGATGGAGGACAGCACCATCGAGACCGACAGCGCGATGCCGAACTGGCGATAGAGCTGGCCGGACAGGCCGGGCAGGAAGGTGGTCGGCAGGAACACGGCGAGCAGGACCAGCGTCGTCGAAACGATCGGCCCGGTGATCTCGCGCATGGCGAGGCGCGTCGCCTCCACGCGGTCGATCTTTCGCTCGGTCATGACGCGCTGGACGTTTTCGACCACCAGAATGGCGTCGTCCACCACGAGGCCGATGGCGAGGATCAGCGCCAGAAGCGTGATGACATTGATCGTGAAGCCGATCGCCAAGAGCACGGCAAAGGTGCCGATCAGCGACACGGGGATGGCGAGCGCGGGAATGAGCGTCGAGCGCCAGTCCTGCAGGAAGACGAAGACCACCACCACGATGATCACGGCGGTGATGGCGAGCGTCAGCACGATCTCATGAATCGTCGCATCCACGAATTGCGTGGAATCGTAGATGATCTCGTATTGCAGCCCTTGCGGGAAGGAGGACTGGAGCCGGTCCAGCTCGGCGCGGATGGCGGTGACGGTCTGGAGCGCGTTGGCGCCGGGCGCCTGGTTGATCTGGATCGTCTTGCCCGGATTGTCGCGGACATAGGTGTTGACCGCGTAGCTCTCCGAGCCAAGCTCGACCCGTGCCACATCCTTCAGCCGCACAATGGCCCCGGAGGGCTCGGCGCGCACCACGATGTTCTCGAACTGCTCGGCCGTGTTCAGCTGGCCTTGCGAGGTGATCGTATAGACGAGGGCCTGACCGTCCGGCGCGGGCGCGCCGCCGATCTGGCCGGTGGAGGCCGGCAGGTTCTCGGCTGCGATCGCCGCCGTGATGTCGGACGGGGCGATGGAAAGCGCGGCCATGCGGGCCGGATCGGTCCAGACGCGCATGGAATAATCGGCATTCCCCAGCACATTGGCGTCGCCGACACCCTCCACGCGCTGAAGCGAGGTCACCACGTCGGACGAAAGATAGGCGCCGATATCGATGGTCGAAATCTGCCCGCCTTCGGAGAAGAAGGCGACCGCCATCAGAAAGTTGGGCGAGCGCGAGCGCACCGTGACGCCCTGGCGTGTCACCGCTTCGGGAAGCTGCGCGGTGGCGAGCTGCACGCGGTTCGACACGTTGACCTGCGCGATGTCGGGGTCGGTGCCGATGGCGAAGGTGATGGAGAGCGAATAGGTGCCCGAATCCGTCGAGGTCGAAGACATGTAGATCATGTCCTCGACACCGTTGATGGCGCGCTCCAGCGGATCGCCCACGGCCTGCGCCAGCACGGTGGAATCCGCGCCGGGATAGTTGGCGGACACGCTCACCGTCGGCGGCGTGATCTCGGGATATTGCGAAACGGGCAGGACGAGGATCGCCAGAAGACCCGCCAGAACCACGACGATGGAGATGACGCCGGCAAGGCGCGGGCGGCGGATGAAGAGATCGGAGATCATCGGGCGGACGAGCCCGAAGCGGACGAACCTGACGACGCGCCGCCCTCGGTCCCGCTGCCGCCACCGGCCGCAGCGCCGTTACCTCCCGCGCCCTCGCTTTCCGTGCCTTGGCCGCCCTCGGACGGCTGGCGCGTCTGGCGGCGGGCCTGCGCTTCGGCCTCGGCCTGTTGCTGCGTCACGGGGCGCACCTTGGTACCCTCCTTGACCTTGGCCGAGCCGCGCAGGATCAGCGTCTCGCCGCCGTTCAGGCCTTTGGTCACGGCGCTCATATTGTCGATCGTGCGGCCGACCTCGATCGGGCGGCGCTCGACGCCATTGTCCGGGGTCACGACGAGCACAGCGCGTCCCTCTCGCGAGAACTGGATTGCGGCCTGCGGCACGACGGGGAGCGTCGGCGGGTTGCGCTCGCTCGCCACCAGGGTCACGTTCTGGTTGGCCAGCAGGAACTCGCCCTGATTGGGAAAGCGGATGCGCGCTTCCACCGTTCCCGTCGTCTGGTTGACACTGTTGCCGACGAAATCGAAGCGGCCGGGCGGCTCGTAGAGCGCGCCGTTCGGCAGTCGAAGCTGAAGGCGATAGTCCGTCGCGACCGCCCGGTCGGACGCATTGGCGGTGGCACTCACCGTTTGCGCGCCGTCCGGCAGAGGCGGCGCACCGGCCGCGCCCGTGCCGGCGGCCGTAGCGATGGGCGCTGCGCCCTCGCCGCCCGTGGAGGAGGTCATTTCGGACGAGGCGACCATGTCCTCCTCGCCCGCTGCCGCGTCGCCTTGCGCTTCACCACCCGCTTGCCCATTGGGCCGTGCGCTCGCCACCGGCGTTTCATCGGCCTGCTGCGGCCCGACGCGCTGCCAGGTGACGAGCTGATCCTCGCCGATCGGGAAGACGCCCCAGATCGGGTTCATCTGGGTGAGAACCGCGAGATCGCCGCTGGTCGCGGAGACGTAATTGCCGCGCGTGATGAGCGGCGCGGACATCTCCCCGTCGATCGCAGCCTCGATGCGCGTGTAGGACAGATTCAGCTGGGCCTGCGTCAGCGAAGCCTGCGCCTGAAGCAGCTGGGCTTCGGCGTTTTCCAGATTGGCGGTCGCGTCTTCCAGCGTGGCGCGGGCGGTGACGCCCGAACGCGCCAGTTCGTTCTGCCGGTCGAAATTGCGCTGAGCCTGATTGCGCGTCGCTTGCGCGCCGGAAAGCTGCGCCTCTGCCGCGCGCACGGCCGCCTCGTATTGCGCGGGCTCGATCTGAAACAGGAGATCGCCGCGCTTCACCTGCTGTCCGCCATTGAAGGCGACATCCTGGATATAGCCCTCTACGCGGGCGCGCACGGCCACCTTCTCGATCGGCTGGATCGTGCCGATGAATTCGAACGTGTCGCCCACGGCACGCGTTTCGACGCGCTGGACGATCACGGCGGGCGGCTCGCCCTTCTGGTCATCGCCCTCGCGCTCGGCCTGCCCGCCGCCCTTCTGCTTCTCCTCCTCACCGCCGAACCAGCCGGCCATGAAGCCGGGCAGTTCGACCCGGCCGATCAGCGGCAGCTCGACGCCGGACGCCTTCTCGGCCTCGCCCTTTCCGCTTTGCCCCTCCCCGCCCGAGCCTTGCGCCGCAGCCGGGCCGGCCAGCGCGAGAGCAAGCGTGACGAGCGCCGGTGCAAGGCGCAGGCGCGCGCGAAGGCTGGATGGGCCAAGAAGATTGCGCATGGAATTGTCCCGCCGGAAGTCCGGCCGCCACGGATCGGCGCGGCCTCGAACATCATGAGGGAGCTAACGGAGCGTCTCGAACCCGGTTGCATCGCGAGATCGTGATAGGCTGCGACAGGTCGTCCGACCCGGATCGGGTTTGCGGAGAGCGCGAATCTTCCCCTCGACATCGCTGAGCAACTCGAGATTGCGCGCCTTGGTCATGCGAGGCCGACAGCGCAGAGAGCCCGCCGCACACATCACCACGGCTTGCCGATCAGGCTCTCAACGGCGCTGACGCCGCGCCCGGCGCAGGATTTCTGCGCGCGCGGCGGCCTCTTCCAGATGCGCCAGAAGCGCGGAAATATCTTCGGGTGCGAGCGTGCCGATCGTCTCGGCCAGCCGGTTGGCGAGCGTCGTCGCCTCGGGGCTGAGCCCGCCCGTCTCCACCGTCACCTTGGGATGCGACAGGGCGGCGAGGCGCTGAAGCTCCTCCGCATCGTCCCAGATGACGTTGAGATAGCCGATGATGCGCTGGAGCAGATCCCAGCTCGGGCGACCGCGCCGGCCATGTTCCAGCGCCGAGAGATAGGCCGAGGACACGTTCAGCGCCGCCGCCATCTGGCCCTGCGTGATGCCGCGCTCGCGGCGCAGCTCCCGCAGCTTTTCACCGAAAGGGGTCATTTCCGGCGCACCCGGACATAGAACGCCCCCTCGCCGCCATGGCCGCGCTCGGCGGGCTCGTAGCCGGCCACGAGCGAGCGGAATTCACCGGTCGCGAACCAATGCGGCATGGCGCGTTTCAACGTGCCGGTGGAGCCGAAGGACGCGCCGCGCCCTGTGATGACAAGCACATGCCGCAGCCCCCTGACCTGCGCCTGCCGCAGGAAGAACAGGAGAATGCCATGGGCCGTCGCCTCGGTCTGGCCGTGCAGGTCGATGCGATCGTCCAGCGCGATGCGGCCCTTGCCGATCTTGCGCCGGACGGGCCGCTCGATCGGATGCAGTGGTGGCAGGCGCGAGGGGGCCGAGGGTGCGGGGCCTGATGCGGCACCGGGCGGCGCGCTCCAAGCCTGCGGCAGGTCCATATCGGCGCGCACGCGGGTTTTGGTGGTGGGTGGCTTGGGATGCACGGGCGGCGGAGGGGGAGGTGGCGCAATGTCCTCCTCCGGCAGGTCGGGCAGGCCCTTGCCTTTGAGCGGCGTCGCGGTGCGCGCGATGGAGACCCAGAGCCGGGCCTCCTCCTGCGACAGGGAGCGGGAGCGGCGCTTCTTCATGGCGCTTCGCCGAGGCTAAGAGGCAGAAAGACGGTCCAGCGCGCGGAATGGCGGATCATCCCGGCGAGCGTACCCGCCGTCTCGCCCGAGCCCGTGAAGAGATCGCCGCGCCCCGCGCCGATGATGGCCGAGCCCGTGTCCTGCGCGATGACGAGCCGACGAAAGGGCGCGCCTTCCACAATGAGGTCGGGCGCATCCACCAGGATCGGCGTGCCATAGGCGATGAACCCGGCATCCACCGCGAGCGAGGCCAAGGGAGTCAGCGACACGCCCTGCCCTCCGATCGGCCCGGCATTGGGGTCCGCGCCCTCGATCTCGCGAAAGAAAATGAAGGACCGATTGCGGCGCATCAGGGCCGGCGCGCGCTCCGGGTGCGCGGCGAGCCAGCGGCGGATGCCCGCCATATCGGCTTCTTCCAGCGGCAATTCGCCCTCCGCCACCAGCACGCGGCCGATCGCGGTGAAGCGGTGCCCGTTCTTGGCGGCGTAGCCGACACGCAGGGTGGAGCCGTCCTCCAGCCGCAGCCGGGCCGAGCCCTGCACATGAACGAAGAAGGCGTCCACGGGGTCGGCCAGCCAGACGAGTTCCAACCCCTGCGCCGACAGCCAGCCATCCTCGATCGCCGCGCGATCGGGATAGGGCACGAGGCGGCCGGAGGCATCCAGCCGCGCGAAGCCCTGTGCTTCCTCCAGCCCTTCGGGCAGCGGCTCGGATGGGGGCAAGCGCACGAGATCGGGCGGCGCGCGGTAGAGCGGAACGGGAAAGGCCGGCGAGCGCGTGCGCGAGGCGGGAAGCTCGGGCTCGTAATAGCCGGTCAGGAAACCCGGCGCATCGTCCGCAAAGCGCGCCGGGCGGAAAAAGCGCGCCGGGCGGAAGAAGCGCTCGAAGAAGCGCCGCGCCTCGTCCGGGGTTCGGGCGGGATCGCGCAAGGCCCCCTCGGCTGCCGCGCGAAACGGCTCCCCCCGCGCGCCAGCCTCTGCGGAGAGAAGCGCCGGAGCGGAGCGTGAAAACGCCAGAAAGGCCGGCGTCGGATCGACAGCCGGCCAGTCGGGCATCGCCTCGAAGGACAGGAGCCGCCAGGGCGGCAGATCGGGAGGAGACATGGCGTCGAAACCTTGAACTGCCGAGGGGTCTACTCCTCGGATTCGGTTTCCACCAGCTTCCAGTTCGGATCGCGCGAGCGCGTGTCGCGGGCAAAGGTCCAGACGTCGCGCACCTCGGCCACCGTCTCGGGGTCGCCGTCCACCACCTCGCCCTTGGGGCCGAGCGTGGCGGAGATGAGCTGAGAGACGATGCGCAGCGTCACGAAGGCCTCGCGGCCCTTCAGCTCGGCCGCGACCACGGTGGCGTTGTCGATGCCCACGAACGAGGACTGCACCCGCTCGCCCTTCGCCTCACGCTCGTTGATGGACGTCTCGAAGCCCTGATAGACCTCCGGCGAGAGCAGGTTCTTGAGAAGCTTGCGGTCGCCATCGGCAAAGCCCGTCACGACCATTTCATAGGCCGTGCGCGCGCCGTTGAGGAACTGCTCGATGTCGAACGTGGAATCGGCGTCCTGAATCCGGCGCAGACCTTCATTGACCGGCGTGCCGATCGGCGCAGCCTTGTCGATCGCCTCGTAGCGATTGGCCGGCTCTTCGGCCGGGACGCGGCGCGAGGGAAGCGTCACGACATTGCCCTCAGGCCGCCCCACGGCATTGTCGTTGGTGCGGGAGTACGGGTCGTAGGGCGGGCGCTCATGGCCCGTACGACGGCCGAGCACGCTGCGGAGCTGATACAGCACCACGGCCGCCACCACGATGAAAAAGATCGTCCCGAAACCCATGAAGCCGGATCTACCCTGCAAGAAGACTTGATCGACTCAGCATATAGAGACACCGGGCCGTGCATTCAAATTCACGAAAACGCGTCTTATGTGTTCTCCTGTCCAGCGGGCCGCCGAAGTTCGGGAATGATCCCGGCAAACGGCACCCGCTTTTCGAGGAGGAGAGTTCGACCCGCCATGCCGCTGATCCTTGTTCCGGTCATCCTACTGGCCTTGCCGCTTCTGGAGATCGGCACCTTCATCTGGGTCGGCAGCCATATCGGCATCGGCTGGACCCTGCTTCTGGTGATCCTGTCCGTGGTGGTGGGCGCTGGCCTTCTGAAGCGTCAGACGCTTTCGACGCTGCGCGCCGCGCAGGCCGAGGCGCGGGCCGGCCGCCTGCCCGAGCGCGAGATCGTGCACGGCGCGATGATCACGCTGGCCGGCATCCTTCTGATCATCCCCGGCTTCCTGTCCGATATCGTGGGCCTCGCGCTCTTCCTGCCGCCGGTGCGCGATCTCGTCTGGCGCGCCCTGCGCCGGCGCATCACCGTCACCACCGCGCCGGGCTATGGCGCCCGCCCGCCGGTGCGCCCGCATGTGGTGGACCTGACGGACGGCGAGTTCGCGCGCCGCGCCGACGGCTCCAGCCCCTGGATTCAGCTGGAGCGCGACGAGCCCTTCCGCCGCCCCAACGGACCGGACGGCAAGCCCGACGACAAGCCGACGCTGCACTGAGCGGACCCGGCTCCCGCTGTTCGAGACGAAGCGGAAAGGGGCGGATCACCGCCCCTTCTTGTTTTCGCACCCGGCGCCGTGGTAGCGCAGCCCCCATCCGCTGCGCCGGAGTCAACGGCGTTTCTTCTCCAGTCAACTCCGCGAGGACCTCATGTCCGAGACCCATCAGAACGGCGTCAACGGCGCCGAGCCGCAGCAGGAGGCCCCGAGCCTCAACATCCTGGCGCAGTACATCAAGGACCTGTCCTTCGAGAGCCCGCAGGCGCCCGGCGTCCTGCGCGCGCAGCCCCGCGCCCCCGGCATCAATATCGGCGTCAATGTCGGCGCGGTCCCCGTGCAGGACGGCGACAACGAGTATGACGTCAAGCTCACGCTGAACGCCCAGGCTGGCGAAGGCGCCGAGACATTGTTTCACGTGGAACTTCAGTATGGCGGCGTGTTCCGTCTGGCTGGCTTCCCGCAGGAGCACATGCTGCCGGTTCTCTTCATCGAGTGCCCGCGTCTTCTCTTCCCCTTCGCGCGCCAGATCATCGCCGATGTCACGCGCAATGCCGGCTTCCCGCCGCTGATGATCGACCCGATCGACTTCGCCGCGCTCTTCACGCAGCGCATGGCCGAAGAGCGCGCCCGCTCGCAGGTTCAGACGGTCTGATCGCCATCGCTTGACCCGATTGGAAAGGCGCCTCGGTGACACCACCGGCGGCGCCTTTTTCATACACGTTTCACGTGTTGAAAAAGTCGGGATTCCGCTTCCCTTCCCTTGCGTAGCCACCTAGTGAAGATCAATCTAACCCATGGGCGGAGAGGCTCGATTGTCCCGTCTGAACGTTGTGATGATGGAGTCCCCCGATCGCCAGGGCGATCGCACCGGCTTGGCTGACGACGGGGCAGACCGCCTGGACGCCTCGGCCGAACGCTCGGCGCTCGCGCTTTATTCGATCAATGCCTTGGCCGACATGGTGATCTGGGCCGATCCCGATGGGCGCTACGTCTTCGTCAACGAGGCGGCGACACGGCTACTCGGCTATAGCGCGGAAGAGTTCTCGCAGCTGCGGGTCTGCGATGTCGATCCCGATGTGGATGAGGCCTATTGGTATCGCCATTGGGAGGAGCTGAAGCGGGTCGGCGTCATCAAGATCGAGAGCACCAACACCAACAAGTTGGGCCAGGCCGTTCCGATCGAGATCACGGCGCATTATGTCCGCTTCGGCGGCCGGGAGTATAATTGCGCCATCGTGCGCGACATTTCCGAGCGCAAGATGACCGAAGCGCGGATGGAAGCCCTGCACCAGGAAATCTACCGGCTCAGCATCACGGACGGGCTGACCGAGATTTCCAATCGTCGCCATTTCGATATGGTCCTGGCGAAGGAGGTTCAGCGCCACGCGCAGTCGGGCGAGCCGCTTTCGCTGATCCTGCTCGACGTCGATCACTTCAAGGCCTTCAACGATTATCACGGCCATATCGCGGGGGACGACTGCCTGCGTCAGGTCGCCCAGGCGATCGACGCCGCGATGCGAAAGCCGGTCGATCTGGCGGCGCGCTATGGTGGCGAGGAATTCGTCTGCATCCTGCCGTGCACGCCGCCAGCGGAGGCCCGCGACATCGCCGAGGCGATCCGAACGGCCATCGCCGCGCTCGCCATTCCCCACGACCTGTCGCCGGAAGCGGGCGTCGTCACGGCGAGTCTCGGCGTCGTCACAGCGATCGGTGGCCCCAGCATCTCGGCGCAGAGCCTTCTGTCCTGCGCCGACGCGCTTCTCTACGGCGCCAAGCTGGCGGGGCGAAACCGCGTGGAAGCGGACGAAATCTGAAATCGCGACGGGCGCCGGCCGAGGCCGCTCGCCTCAGCCCTCGCTGACGGGCGGCAGATGCGCGGTCCAGGCCGCGCCCTCGCCGAGCGAGGCGATGAAGCGCCGATGGGCCTCGTCTTCGGCCACCGACAGGCGCGGCGGCAGGGGCACCGGGCGCTTGGCGGCACAGTGGACGATCTCCACGCCCCGGTCGTTCAGCCCGTCATTGTCCATGTCGAGCCGCAATGCCGACTGCCGGCCACCGATCAGCTCGATATAGACCTGCGCCAGAAGCTCGGAGTCGACCAGCGCGCCGTGCTTGTCGCGCTTGGTCGTGTCGATGGAAAAGCGCGAGCAAAGCGCATCCAGCGTCGCGGGTGCCATCGGAAACTTGCGCCGCGCCATGGGCAGCGTGTCGATCACCAAGCCGGGCGGAATGGCGGGGCGGCCGACCCGCGCCAGTTCGGCATTGAGGAAGCGAATGTCGAAGGCCGCGTTATGCGCAATCAGCGCCGCGCCTTCGAAGAACTCGGCGAACTCGTCCACGATCTCGGCGAAGACCGGCTTGTCCTTCAGAAAATCGTCGGAAATGCCGTGAATGTCGAAGGCGGCGGGATCGACCTTGCGAGCGTCCGGGCGAATGAACTTGTGAAACTCACGGCCCGTCGGAATGTGGTTCCAGAGTTCGATGCCGCCGATTTCGATGACGCGGTCCTGCTCGAAGTCGAGGCCGGTGGTTTCCGTGTCGAAGACGATCTCGCGCATGGATGTTCCTCAGATGCTGTCGGCCAACTCGCCAGCAGATGGCCGGCGAGGAATCATTTGGGTCCGTAAGGGAGCAACCGCAGACGATGCCGGCGGCATCGACAGGGCTGGCCAGAAGCGGGGCGGACAAGACCCGCCGGGTCGCCCCGGCCAAATGGTCAGAGAGGTTCCGACCCCCTGTCCTGCCTCTTCATCTCGGCCGATCGGCGCGCCGGCGCAAGGGGGTCTTTGGCCGTCTCGCGCAGCCGGGCGAGGATCGCCTCCACCTCGGCTTCGGCTTCGGTCATACCCTTTCCGGTGTCGATCACGAAATCGGCGCGTCGGCGCTTCTCGGCGTCCGGCATCTGCTTGGCAAGGATCGCCTCGAAGCGCGCCTCGCTCATGCCGGGCCGGGCCAGAACCCGCGCGCGCTGGATCTCGGCCGGGGCGCTCACCACCACGACCCGGTCCACCCGCGCCTCGCCGCCCGTTTCGAACAGAAGGGGAATGTCGAGGACAGCGACGGATGCGCCCGATGCCCGCGCCTCCTCCACGAAGCGCGCTTCTTCCTCGCGCACCAAGGGGTGAACGATGGCCTCCAGATCGCGCAGCGCGGCTGCGTCGTTCAGAACGGCCGACGACAAACGGATACGGTCCACCGTGCCGCCGGGCGCGGTGCCGGGAAAGCGCGCCTCCACCAGCGGCGCGGCGCGTCCGGCATAGAGGCGATGCACCGTCTCGTCGGCGGAATGAACGGGGCAGCCGCGCGCGGCGAACATCGCCGCCGTCGTGCTCTTGCCCATGCCGATGGAGCCGGTCAGCCCGAGGAGGATCAAGCCGCTCTCACTCCGTCACGGCGAGCGCGATGCGCCAGGCCGTGCCGGTCTCGTCGCGCACCAAAGCGTAGCGGCAGCGAAATTCCAGCGCCGCCTCGCCGTCGTCGCGCTCCTGCCGCCAGTCGAGAACCGCGAAGGCCGCGCCGTCGTCGCCGGCCGCTTCCACGATGTCGAAGCGCGACTGAACGATTTCCTCGCGCTCGAACACGGCGAGCAGCGCATCGACATTCTCGGCTAGCTCTTCCTCGTCGTTGAAGACATTGCCGCGCCCGGACTGCCAGATCGTCACCGGAAACTGGAAACAGGCGAGGATCGCCTCGGCGTCGAAATCGTCGAACCCGGCCGCATAGGCTTCGAACAGGCTCTCGATGGCCGCTTCCGCATCCGAGATTTCGGTCTCGATGTCGGAGATGTCGCCCTGGTCGGCAAAGGCGGTACTACGATTGTCCATGATGTGGACCCTCCCCAACGCGCTGGAACTCGTGAGCATCGCCCCCAAAGATGGACGCAGGCTTTCGAAGGCGTCGAAGCGGGGCGAAAACGCGCCCGCATCGTTACGAAAATCCGGCGTCGGGCCATGCCCGGTTCAGCGTGCGGCCTCGATATCGGCGAGAAGCGCCTGACGCAGTTCTTCCGACACGCTCGGCCGCCGGCCGAACCACCGCTCGAACCCCGGTACCGCCTGATGCAGCAGCATGCCAAGGCCATCGGCTGTCCGATGCCCGCGCTGCCGCGCCGCCCTGAGGATCGGGGTTTCGAGCGGCACATAGACAATGTCGGTCACCAGCGCGGCTTGTGCAAGAGCCGAGAGGTCGGGCTCGGTTTCGCCGGGCCCCCAAGGCCGCGTGTTGACCACGAGATCGGCGCCCGCCAGCCACGCCGCCTCGCGCTCGGCCCCCGCGCCTTCGACCTCCAGGCCGGGCCGCGCGAAACTGCCCGCCAACGCCTCGGCCCGCTCGGGCGTGCGATTCAGGATGCGAATGCGCCCGATGCCGGCCTCGGCCAGCGCATGAACCACGGCGCGCGCCGCGCCGCCCGCGCCGAGCACCAGCGCCTCCTCGGCATCCCGCCAGCCGGGCAGGCGCTCGTCCAGATTGGCGGCAAAGCCGTAGGCGTCCGTATTGCCGCCGACGATCTGGCCCCCCTCGAACCAGACCGTGTTGACCGCGCCGATCGCCTCGGCCGCACCGTCACGGCGGGCCACGCCCGCAAAGGCGGCTTCCTTGTGCGGGATCGTGACGTTACCGCCGGTGAATCCGGCTTCACGCAGGTTCGAAAGGAAGGTCGGAAAGGCGGCGGGCTCCACCGCGATGCGCTCATAGGAGCCGGCAAGCCCCAGCTCGCGCAGCCATGTGCCATGGATCAGCGGCGAGCGCGAATGATGAATCGGCCAGCCCGTGACGAAGGCTTTGGGTTCAGCCATCGACCAGCCCCCGGCGGCGCAGCTCGGCCACGAGAGGCAGGACAGGCAGGCCGATGATCGTGAAGAAATCGCCCTCGATGCGCTCCATCAGCTGAATGCCCTGGCGCTCCACCTGATAGGAGCCGACGCTGGAGAGGGCGGCATCGCCGACCTCGGCCAGATAGCGGCCGATAAAGGCGGGCGAGAGGTCGCGCAGGGTGATGCGCGCCTGATCCACATGGTGCCAGAGCGTTTCGCCGTCCCGCACTAGCGCCACCGCGCTCGACAGGACATGCGTGCGCCCCGACAGTTTCAACAGCGCGCGGCGCGCCCCTTCCATGTCGGCGGGCTTGTGGAAGCGTTCGTCGCCGAGCGACAGGGTCTGGTCCGCGCCGATCACCAGCGCGCCGGGATGGCGCTCCGACACATCGGCCGCCTTGGCCTCGGCGAGGATGAGGGCCACGTCCTCGGGCGAGGCACCGCTTTCGGTCAGCGGCGCTTCCAGCGCGCGCTCGTCCAGCGTCGAGGGATCGACCGCAAAGTCGATCCCGGCATTTTGCAGAAGCTCGCGTCGGTGCACGCTGCCCGAGGCCAGGACGATCGGCTTGCCCATGCGGCTCGTTTCCCGTTGAAATCTGGACGCTTCCTAAAGTCGGAACACGCCCGAGAACAAGAGCCGTTCTACCGGCCCCGTCATCGCCCCGTCACCGTGACGCGGAGATGACGCGCCGGGGATCCATTGTGGTTAAGAATCGTTCATCATGACAAGACGGACTCCGATCGGCTTTCGGAGCAAGGTCACGGGCCCGATATGACCGGGATTCTCGACCCCCTGTGAGCAACCGGGGACAAGCTTGGGTAAGCGAAACGAGCCCACAGAGGGGGTCGGGAAAACCCCTGTTTCATCCACAGAGGAAGGCCGCTGACGCCTTGTGGAGCAGGGCTTGTGAAAAACGGGGGGAAACTTCCGGCCCGCCACCTCCAAGCGTTGGAATCCTTGAGGGAATCCGACCCTGCGCAAACGCCTGGGCCGCGGCGCAAAACCGCGCCGTTTGCGGGGCTCTGTGAATTACCAGTATCCACCGACTCATAGAATCAGAATCCTTTTCTATAAGACTTTCTTTGTTGGAAGAGCGGGCTGGGGATCTGCGATCCCGCCCGCCTTTCGCATCGGAAAAAGCGAAGCGAGGAAGCCCCTGCCCTTCGGGCGGGGCTGGACGAAGCGCCCGTTCCCCGCCATGTCCGGGGCTGAACCACGACCCCACAGCGCCAAGGCTCGACGGCCTTCGCGACGAGCCTTCTGGAAAGCTCCTCATGGAACAGCGAAAGCTTCTGCGCGTCCTCGCCGGCGAGACCGTCTTCCCTCCCCCGGTCTGGCTCATGAGGCAGGCGGGTCGCTATCTTCCGGAATATCGCGAGGTCCGGGCGAAGGCGGGCAGCTTTCTCGATCTCTGCTACAATCCCGAACTCGCGACCGAAGTGACGCTTCAGCCGATCCGCCGCTTCGGCTTCGACGCCTCGATTCTCTTTTCGGACATTCTGGTGATCCCCGACGCCCTGAAGCGCAACGTGCGCTTCGTGCAGGGAGAGGGACCGATGATGGACCCGATCGCGCCCCATGAGATCGCGGGCCTCGACCCCAGCCATGCCGACACGCATCTCGCCCCGGTGATCGCGACGGTGGCGCGCATTCGCGCCGCGCTGCCCGACGAGACGGCGCTGATCGGCTTTTGCGGGGCGCCCTGGACGGTCGCGACCTATATGATCGCCGGCCATGGCACGCCCACTCAGGCCCCCGCGCGCCTGTTCGGCTACGAGCACCCCGAAGCCATGGACGAGCTTCTCATGCTGCTCGCTGAAATGAGCGCCGACTATCTCGCCCGCCAGCTTCAGGCCGGGGCGGACTGCGCGCAGATTTTCGATAGTTGGTCGGGAGTTCTGGACGAGGCGAGCTTCGAGCGCTTCGCCATCGCGCCGGTGCGCCATCTCGTGCAGCGCCTGCGCGCCATGGTGCCGAATGCCAAGATCATCGGCTTTCCCAAGGGGGCCGGCGCCTTCCTCGACACCTACCGCGAGAAGACCGGCGTCGATGCGCTCGGCCTCGACTGGGGCGTGCCCTTCGAGCAGGCGCGCCGGCTCCAGACGGAGGGGGCCGTGCAGGGCAATCTCGACCCGCTGCGGCTGATCGCCGGCGGCCGGGCGCTGGAGGAGGGCGTCAACGCCATCCTCGATCAACTGGGCGATGGCCCTCTTGTCTTCAATCTGGGCCATGGGATCACGCCGGACGCTCCGATCACCCATGTGGAGCATCTCATGCGCCTCGTGCGTCAGCGGGCTTCCTAGAGCCTCATCCGCTCCCGCAGGAAACGAACGCGCTTAGGCACCGGCGCGAGCGGCAGGTCCGTGACCTCGTAGCCGAGCCCTTGGTAAGTCCAGCGCATGACTCGGGCGGTCTCGGCGGCCTCCGCTGCGTCCTGCCGCCGCTCGGCGTCGCCGGCATAGATCTCCGGCCAGAAGGGCGCGAGGAAGACCGGGTTCGTGTAGCGCAGGCGACGCGCGGCTCGGGCGAGATCATCCGGCACGGGCAGGCCGCAGAGCGCGAGATAGCCGAGCACGTCCGGCAGGCCCCGGTCGAAGATCGTGACGCCGCCTGCCCTGCACGCTGCCGCGTGGGCGGCTTCGTCCCGCGCCGCCATGGCCTTCGCATAGGCCGCGCGGTCGCCCCAAGGGAGAGCCGAGCCGCCGCGCGCCATTTCCTCGCGGATCACCGCCCGGCCGCTCTCAGGCGCGGTGCGGAAGCCCTCTCGGGCCAGGGCTTCGATCAAGCTCGTCTTGCCGCCGCCGGGACCGCCGGTCAGCACGATGAAAGCGTCATGGGGATTCATGGATGATCTCCGATGTTGGTGAGGGAAGCCGAGGACCGCTCTTGCGAGCGGGCCTGCGGTCTTGGATCGCGGGCGGTCGCCTTGCCGCGCGGCGTGGTTCTCGATTAGAGCCGTTCGAAAGCCGGACCTGGGATCGGCTAGGAGCTCAGGGCGGCGCATCCGATCCGTCAGGCTTCGATCCCCATGGTCCGATGCCGAGGCGATCCCGCTTCGGCTGGCGAAGGGAGACGCATCATGGCCACAGCCGCGCCCGCGAAAGATCGCTCGGTTCTCGTATCGCTGGGGGTGGGGGCCGTTCTGGCCGCGCTGCTCTTCGCGCTGGTGCCGGTGGACGCCATGCTCTGGGTCAAGGCCCTGCACGTGGTCGCCGTCATCTCGTGGATGGTCGGCATGTTCTACCTGCCGCGCCTGTTCGTCTACCACACCGAGGCGGGCGTCGGCAGCCCCCAGGCCGAGACCTTCAAGGTGATGGAGCGCCGCCTGATGCGCGCCATCGTCAACCCCGCCATGGTGGTCACCTGGGTTTCCGGCCTCTGGCTGGCGATCGAGGTCTATCACTTCCAGGGCGGCTGGCTGCACGCCAAACTCACGCTGGTGGTTCTGATGAGCGGGCTGCACGGCTATTTCTCGGCCGCGCGCAAGAAGCTGGAGCGGGACGAGATGACCAAGACCAGCCGCCACTGGCGCCTCATGAACGAGGGGCCGACGCTGCTCCTCATCGCCATCGTCATCCTGGTGATCGTCAAGCCCTTCTGATCGAAGGATCGACATCGGCCCGCCCTTGCGGCGGGCCGCGGACGCTGGTCACAGGATCAGCCCCACACGCTTGTCGCAGCGCCTTGAGCTGAGGCTCGGCCTGAGCAAGCGCTTCCCCATCCGATGCGACAACGCTTTGCGACGTGCGCCCGACCCAGGTCCCAAACCCCGGCGCGCCAGCATCCGGCCACACGTTCAACTTGCTTTTCTCGGCTCGGGAGTGATTTAGCACCGATGGAGCGGACGATCCTATGTCCGCCTTCTCATCTCGTGCTCCGGAGAAAGCCCGTGCCCTCGAACGCTTCCAAACCCGCCCTGTGCCTCGTCGTGATGGGGCCGTCGGGGACGGGCAAGACCACCACGGCCAAGCTTCTGTCGCAGCGTCTGGGCTGGAAGTTCGCCGAGGCGGACGAGTTCCATCCGAAGGCCAATATCGACAAGATGTCCGCTGGCATCCCTCTGAACGATGAGGACCGCGCCCCCTGGCTCGCCTCGATCCGGGACTGGATCTCGGACGAGGCGGGGATGGGCGAAAGCACCGTCATCACCTGCTCGGCGCTGAAGCGGCGCTATCGCGACATTCTGCGCGGGGCCGAGGCGCGCGTGCGCTTCGTGGAACTCGACGCGCCTCAGGGCGTGATCGGCGCGCGTCTGGCCGAGCGCAAGGGCCATTACATGCCCCCGTCCCTCCTTGCCTCCCAATATGCCGATTTCGAGCCCCTGGACGGCGACGAGGACGGGATCAAGGTTTCCGTCGAGCAGGACCCGGACGGGGTGGTGAGCGAGGCCCTGCGCCAGCTCGAACTCCTGCGCCCTGAGATGCTGCGCGCGCTCTGACGCGCCAATCCTGCGCGCCCGCCCCACGCGGGGCGGCGCCCCCTCCCCGCCCCACAGGTGCATAGAAATGAATTCCACGGCGCTCGCCCATGTCTGGGGGACCGGGCCGCTTCTCGTCATCGCGGCGGTTGCGGTTCTGCTTCTCCTGCTTCTCATCATCCAGTTCCGCATCCATGCCTTTCTGGCGCTGACCATGGTCAGCCTCGTGACCGGCCTCGTCGCCGGCATTCCACCGGCCAAGATCGTGCCGGTGCTCACCGAAGCCTTCGGCCAGACGCTCGGCGGCGTCGCGCTCTTGATCGGCTTCGGCGCCATGCTGGGCCGGCTTCTGGAAGTCTCGGGCGGCGCGCAGTCGCTGGCGGACGCGCTGATCCATCGCTTCGGCGAGAAGCGCGCGCCCTTCGCTCTCGGCTTCGCCTCGCTGCTGTTCGGCTTTCCGATCTTCTTCGACGCCGGGCTCGTGGTCATGCTGCCCATCGTCTTCACGGTCGCGCGCCGGCTCGGCGGCGGGCTCCTCCTCTACGGCATTCCGGTGGCGGCGGCCTTCTCGGCCATGCATGTCTTCGTGCCGCCCCATCCCGGCCCGGTCGCGGCCTCCGAGCTTCTGAAGGCCGATGTCGGGCTTCTGATCCTGCTCGGCATTCTCGTCGCCATTCCGGCCTGGCTGATCGGCGGCCAGATCTTCGGTTCGTTTATCGGCAAGCGCATCGTCCTGCCCGTGCCCGACATCCTGTCGGGCGGCAAGCAGGTGGAGCAGGACCCGAACCCGCCCAAGCCCTCCACGGTGATCGGCATCCTTCTCCTGCCGCTCGCCATCATCTTCGTGAACACCGGCCTCGATTTCTCCCGCGCGCAGGGCTGGGTCGATCCGAACGCCACCTGGTATCAGATCGGCCGCGCCTTCGGCGCAACGCCCGTCGCGTTGCTCATCGCGGTTCTGGTGGCGAGCTATGTGCTCGGCATCCGGCGCGGTCGCACGGCCAAGATGGTGGAAGGCATTCTGGACTCCGCGCTCGGACCCATCTGCGCCATCACGCTGATCACCGGCGCAGGCGGCATGTTCGGTGGCATCCTGCGTGCCAGCGGCATCGGCGATGCGCTCGCCACCACGCTGGACGGATTGGGCATGCCGATCTTCGTCGCCGGCTTCGTGATCGCCGCCGCGCTGCGCGTGGCGCAGGGCTCGGCGACGGTGGCCCTCATCACGGCGGCGGGCCTCGTGCAGCCGGCGGTGGCGGCGGCAGGCTATTCCGAGGTGCAGCTTTGCGCCACGGTTCTGGCGCTGGCGTCCGGCTCGGTCGTCCTCAGCCATGTCAACGATTCCGGCTTCTGGCTGGTCGGCCGCTTCTTCGAGATGGACGTGAAGACCACGTTCAAGACCTGGACAGTGCTGGAAACCCTGATCGGCCTCATCGGCTTCGCGCTGGCCGGCGTGATCTTCCTGTTCTTCTAAATCGATTTCCTGATCGTCAGCATCAGTGAAAAGCAGGCGGGTCTTCCCTGGGGGAGGCCCGCCTGTTTCGTTCCTGGCCTCGTGCGCGCCATCTTGCGAAGCTGCGACGGAATGGCTATAAGCTTTGCCGTATCCCGCCTTACGGTGCGGTGCGGCTGCATAGCTGTGCCCCGCCCATTCGACGCCGAACCATACGCATTCGTATCATCCCGGCCCGAGTATCCTCCCCTGATGACTGTCCCCATGGCAGACGGCTTGCAAGGCCCGGCCGATGGGGTGGAGCCCGCCCATGCCTGAGATCAAACTCCAGGATCTGAAAGACAAGACGCCCGCCGAACTCGTCGCCTTCGCTGAGGAGAACGAGGTCGAAAGCGCGTCCACCCTGCGCAAGCAGGAACTGCTCTTCGCCATTCTCAAGCGCCTCGCCGCGCAGGAGATCGAGATCATCGGCGAAGGCGTCGTGGAAGTGCTGCAGGACGGTTTCGGCTTCCTGCGCTCGCCCGACGCGAATTACCTGCCTGGCCCCGACGACATCTACATCTCTCCCTCGCAGCTGCGCCGCTTCTCCCTGAAGACGGGCGACACGGTGGAAGGGACGATCCGGGGCCCGAAGGACGGCGAGCGCTATTTCGCGCTTCTCAAGGTCACGACGATCAATTTCGACGACCCCGAGAAGATCAAGCACAAGAGCCATTTCGACAATCTGACGCCGCTCTACCCGAACGAGCGGTTCAAGATGGAAAACCCCGACCCGACGAAGAAGGACATCTCCGCCCGGGTCATCGATCTCGTCGCCCCGCTCGGCAAGGGCCAGCGTGCGCTGATCGTCGCCCCCCCGCGCACGGGTAAGACCGTTCTACTCCAGAACATCGCCCATTCGATCACGGCCAACCATCCCGAGTGCTACCTCATCGTGCTGCTCATCGACGAGCGGCCCGAGGAAGTCACCGACATGCAGCGCTCGGTGAAGGGCGAGGTCGTCTCCTCCACTTTCGACGAACCGGCGAGCCGCCACGTTCAGGTCGCCGAAATGGTGATCGAAAAGGCCAAGCGTCTGGTCGAGCATGGGCGCGATGTCGTGATCCTTCTCGACTCCATCACCCGCCTGGGCCGCGCCTACAACACGGTGGTTCCGTCGTCGGGCAAGGTGCTGACGGGCGGTGTGGACGCCAACGCCCTCCAGCGGCCCAAGCGCTTCTTCGGCGCGGCGCGCAATATCGAGGAAGGCGGCTCGCTGACCATCATCGCGACCGCGCTGATCGACACCGGCTCGCGCATGGACGAAGTCATCTTCGAAGAGTTCAAGGGCACCGGCAACTCGGAAATCGTGCTGGACCGCAAGGTGGCGGACAAGCGCATCTTCCCGGCCATGGACATTCTCAAGTCCGGCACGCGCAAGGAAGACCTCCTCGTGCCGCGTCAGGATCTGCAGAAGATCTTCGTGCTGCGCCGCATCCTCTCGCCCATGGGCACGACGGACGCGATGGAATTCCTCATCGACAAGCTCAAGCAGACGAAGAGCAATGCCGATTTCTTCGACTCCATGAACACGTAAGCCTTTCCGGGAGCGCGTCGGCGTTCTCGGACGTGAAGGCTCGAAAGGCCGCCGGTGCGATGCGCCGGCGGCCTTTTTCATGGGCCCGTCCGCCTTGCCGCCCGCCCGGCGCGGACTTTATGGAAGAAGCCGACGCCTTTGCGGGAGACAGACATGACCGACCTTGCCGACCTGCCCGATGCCGTGCGCCGGGTTGAGATCGCCGCGCTCGCCAAGGCGTTGCCCTTTCGGGTGGTGAAGACCGAGGTGATCGCCCGCACCGCCGAGGAAGCGGCGAAGGCTGTCTCGGCCGAGGTCGGGCAGATCGTCAAAAGTCTGGTGTTCCGGGGCGCAGTGACGGGACAGGCCTATCTCCTGCTCGTGTCGGGCGCCAACCGGGTGGATCAGGCGGCGGTGGCTGGCGCGATCGGCGAGGCCCTCGAGCGGCCGGACGCCGATTTCGTGCGCGAGCACACAGGATTCGCCATCGGCGGCGTCGCGCCGCTCGGCGCGACCTCGCCGCTGCCCGTCTTCATGGACGAGGACTTGCTGGACTTCGACGCCATCTGGGCTGCCGCCGGCACGCCCTTCCATGTGTTCGAGACGACGCCGAACGATCTGAAGGCCGCAACGGACGCGCGCGTCATCGGTGTGCGCGGCTGAGCGTCAGGCACGGGACACCACAGTCCCGTCTTCCTTGGTGAAGGCGCTCAAGGGATGCTCCAGCAAGTCCAGCACCTCTTCCGACGGGCGGCAGAGCTTCGCGCCCTTTTCCGTCACCACGATCGGGCGATTGATGAGGATGGGATGGGCCAGCATCGCGTCGATCAAAGCCTCGTCGGACAGCGCGGGATCGCCGAGACCCAGCTCGGCGAAGGGCGTACCCTTTTCGCGTAGCAGGGCGCGGGGGCCGATCTCCATGAGCTCCAAGAGTTCGACCAGGCGCTCGCGCGACGGCGGCGTTTTCAGATATTCGATCACCTCCGGCACCTCGCCCGATTGCCGGATCATGGCGAGAACGTTGCGCGAGGTGCCGCAGGCGGGGTTGTGATAGATCGTGACGGGCATGGGGCGTCTCCGCTGGATGCGCCCTTTGAAGCCGCTCCGAAGCCGCCAGGCAAGAGGCCGTGCCATCGCCGCCGACCTTCGCTCGCGTGGCCAGTATCTGCTGACGAGCCGCTCCAAGCGAGGCATCGGGCGTGGCATCCATAGGAAGGCCTCACAAGACCTCTCTGGATCCGCTCGCCGGAGCTTTTCGCCGGGGTTCCTAGAGTGAGCCACGCGGCTCGGCCGTCCGCAAGGACCGTCGCGAAGGCTCGACGATGCGCCCTCGCATCGACTGCGTTTGGCTCCTCGCCCCCAAGCGCAACACCATCGACCATTCGCTATGCCAAGCTTTTGCGAGACGCTCTCAGTGGCACACGGACCCGGTGCGACGAGGGCACCCATAAACGCAAAGGGCCGCCGAGCGGACCCGGCGGCCTTGAGACATCATCTTGAAAAAGCGTCTTCGCCCTCTCTGCCTCCTCGGCGGGGCGCGAGAGTGGCGCCGTTTCAGACGTTGGCCGAGCCGCCTGATCCGCGCTCCAGATCGTCGGCCACTTGCAGAAGAAGCCGAGTGATCTCGCTGGAGCGCTTTTCGTCCGCCGCCAGCGCGCGGGCCGCGACCTCGCGCAGGTTCAGAAGCGCGGCCTCGACGCTGCGGGGCAGCTCCGGCCCGTGCTTCTCGCCGCGTGAGGCATGGTGCTCGCGCCGCTGCTTCAGGCGCTCGGCAAGCTCGGTCAGTCGACCCAGAATGCCGTCCGCGGCCTCGCGATGGCTGGCGAGATAGGCGCGCCCCTCGTCGGTGACGGCGTAGCGCTTCTTGTTGCCTTCGCTTTCGGAGAGGATATAGCCGGCTTCTTCGAGATAGCTGAGCGTGGGATAGACGATGCCGGGCGACGGGGCATAGAAGCCCTGCGTCATCTCCTCGACATGGCGAATGATCTCGTAGCCATGGCGCGGCTCCTTCTCGATCAGCGCTAGCACGAGAAGGCGAAGATCGCCCTGCAGCAGAAAGCGGCCGATCCGCCCGTCGCCCTCGCCATCTCCCATGCCGCCACCAGGGCCACCATGCCGATGGCCCCGACCCCCGCCCCGTCCGAACGGGTTGCGACCCATGGCGAACAAAGCCCCCAGCCCGCCGCCATGGTGTTGGCCGTGACGGCAGCGTGTTTCGTATTCCTGTCTCATTTTAGGTTCTCCGGTGGCTTAAGATATATCTTTAGATACATTCAGATCCGAGCTCGTGCAAGTGAAAAAGATATATCTTGATCGATCGAAGTTCGGGAAATGGCCGCCCGCTCGCGACCCTTCCGCCGGCCCGAGCCTCGCAAACCGATTTGGCGCTTGACGCGGCCCGTGCCGAATGTGCCAACGAAACGAGGGTCGATGCGGCCCGCGCTGGACCCCGGCGAAGGGTCGAGCGCCACCATTGCTGGGAACGCCATGACCGCTTCTTTGCCTGACGACACGATCCTTGCTCTTTCCTCCGGCTCGCTGCCGGCGGGCATTGCCGTGGTCCGCGTCAGCGGGCCGGCAGCGGCTGACGCGCTGGGGGCGCTGGCGGGCGGTCTGCCCGAGCCGCGCCGCGCCAGCCTGCGCCGCCTGCGCGCAGGGGACGGAACGGAGATCGACCGCGCGCTCGTCCTGTTCTTTCCCGGCCCCGCTACCGCGACCGGGGAGGATCTGGCCGAGTTCCATCTCCATGGTGGGCGGGCCGTTGTGGCGGCGCTGACCAGCGCGCTCCTTGCCCTGCCCGGCCTGCGTCTGGCGGAAGCCGGCGAATTCACCCGCCGCGCCTTCACCCATGGGCGGATCGACCTGACGGAAGCCGAGGGGCTGGCCGATCTTCTGGCGGCAGAAACGGAAGGGCAGCGCCTCCAGGCCATGGCCCAGGCGGGCGGCGAGGCGCGTGCGCTCTATGAGCGCTGGATGCGCCAGCTCTCGCGCATCCGCGCACTTCTGGAAGCCTCGTTCGACTTTTCCGACGAAGGCGATGTCGATGAGAGCGTGTCCGCCGGCACGAGCGAAGCGGTGGCCAACCTCAGAGCCGAGATCGAGGAGCATCTGGCCGGCGCGCACCGGGCCGAAATCCTGCGCGATGGGTTCCGCGTCGCGATCGCTGGCGCACCCAATGCCGGCAAGTCCAGCCTTCTCAACGCGCTCGCCGCGCGCGAGGTCGCCATCGTCTCCGCCATTCCCGGCACGACGCGGGACGTGATCGAAACGAGGCTCGACATGGAAGGGCTGCCGATCCTCCTGTCCGACACGGCGGGTCTGCGCGAAACGGACGACGAGATCGAGGCGATCGGCGTGTCGCGCGCCCGCGCGCGCATCGAAGCGGCCGATCTGGTGCTGCATCTGATCGACCCTGCCGCGCCCGAAGAAGCAGCGATCGAGGCAGGCAGCACGCCGGTGTTACGGGTGGCGACCAAAGCCGATCTTCCTTCGACTTTGCCGGCTAACTCCGATCTCTCGCTCTCTGCGCGCACCGGCAAAGGACTGGACGAGTTGACGCGCCGCATCGCCGCCTTCGCCCGCGAGGCGGCGGGCGATCCATCCGCGCTTTTGCCGGCGCGCGCGCGCCACCGCGATCTCCTGCGCCAATGCGCCGAGCGCCTCTCGGCTTACGACGCGGCGCTGCCGCCCGAGATTGCCGCCGAGACCCTGCGCGAGGCGTCCGACCGGCTCGGTGCCTTGACGGGACGCGTCGGGGTGGAAGACCTTCTCGGCCTCATCTTTTCGGAATTCTGCATCGGGAAGTAAGGAGCAGACAGCGAGAATGGACCTGACGATCCGCGCCGCCGAACCGCGAGACCTCACCGGCCTCACCGCGCTCATGAACCTGCCAGGCTACCGGCACGGCACGCTGCGCCTTCCCTTCGAGAGCGAGGAAAGCGCGCGCAAGCGTTTGTTCGAAGGCGGGCCGAACGCGACGCTTCTCGTCGCGCTTTTGGACGGTGAACTGGTCGGCACGATCCATCTCATGCGCTGGACCGGACGGCGGGCCCATGTCGGCGGGATCGGCATGGGCGTTCACGACGCTTATACGGGACGCGGCATCGGGCGGCGGCTGATGGAGACCATTCTCGACCTGGCCGACAATTGGCTGGGCCTGACGCGGCTGGAACTTTCGGTGAACGTCGACAATGCCCGCGCCATCCGCCTCTATGAGCTGAGCGGCTTCGAGATCGAAGGGCGCGAGCGCCAGTCGATCCTGCGCGACGGCGTGCTGGTGGACGCCTTCACCATGAGCCGCCTGCGGGCGCCGCCGCGCCCGGCGTCCGATCAGGCCGAAACGCCGTTGTAGATCTCGCGAAGCGGAAGGTTGGTCCCGAGAGCGGCAAGCGGAATCGAGGCGTTTAGACCCTCGATCCTCGTTCCATCCCAACCCGCTCCTGTGAGGCGGGATGCATGGAACGCGAGCGGTCGGTCTTCGCACAGACAGACGATGTGCCTCAGAAACGGCGCCTGCTTATAGTCCTCGATCTTGCGCAGCCGATCGAAGTCGAAGCGCGGATCGCACAGGAACTCGAAAACGGCGACGGGCGCGGTCGCGACCATAGCTTCCGGCGAGGTCGCCACGGTATCGACACCCATCGCGGGGCGACGGATCTGACCGGGCCTCGTTTCCATGCCGAAGCGCCGGGTGAAGGGTGCGAATGGCGTTCCCCGCAGGGCCGGGCCGAGCCAGCCGATCAACTCCACCACCAGACGATTCTGGCGACGCGACACGCCTTCCGGCATTTTCAGGGGAAATCCACCCACGAGTTCGTGGAGCGCGTCTTCGCCTTCCTGCCAGCGCAAAAAGCGCTCGGTGCTCCAGGGTTCGGTCAGCTGCATTTCACTCATGGACGGGCTGGGCCAGCGGCGATGAAACAGGTGTCATCCTAGCCCAGCAGGCCGCGTGGTGGCAGGTCAATTCCCGCCCACGTCTCGCCTTCCGTTGACAGCGGACCCGGCTCGGGTCTTAACAAACCCATGACCCAGAATTTGAGCGAGTTTTCTGCCGACGTCGTGGTGATCGGCGGTGGCCATGCAGGCGTCGAGGCCGCCGCTGCCTCCGCTCGCGCCGGCGCGCGCACGGTTCTCCTGACCCATAGCTTCGCCACGGTCGGCGCCATGAGCTGCAACCCGGCCATCGGCGGCATCGGCAAGGGCCATCTCGTGCGCGAGATCGATGCGCTGGGCGGCATCATGGGCGAGGCGGCCGATCGCGGCGGCATCCAGTTCCGCCTTCTCAACCGGCGCAAGGGCCCAGCCGTGCGCGGGCCGCGCACGCAGGCCGACCGCAAGCTCTACAAGGCCGCCGTACAGGAGATGGTCCGTGCGCAAGCCGGCCTGGAGATCGTCGAGGGCGATGCCTTCGACTTGAGCTTCGGCGAGGGCAACCGCGTCGAGGCGGTGATCCTGGAAGATGGCCGGCGCATCGGCTGCGGCGCGGTGGTGATCACCACGGGCACGTTTCTGAACGGGCTGATCCATATCGGCTCGGTCAAGATTCCGGCGGGCCGCGTCGGCGAAAAGCCCTCGCTCGGCCTGTCCGCCACGCTGGCGCGGCTCGGGCTTCGGCTCGGCCGCTTGAAGACGGGCACGCCCGCGCGGCTCGACGGGCGCACGATCGACTGGGCGAGCCTCGACAAACAGGGCCCCGACGAGGAGCCCTACGCCTTTTCCTATCTGACGACGCGGATCGACAATCCGCAGATCAACTGCGGCATCACCCGCACGACCGACGAGACGCATCGCATCATCCGCGAGAACCTCCACCGCTCCGCGCTCTATGGGGGCGAGATCGAAGGCGTCGGCCCGCGCTATTGCCCCTCGATCGAGGACAAGATCGTCAAGTTCGGGGACCGTGACGGCCATCAGGTGTTTCTGGAGCCCGAAGGGCTGGACGACGACACGGTCTATCCGAACGGTCTCTCCACCTCGCTGCCGGAGGATGTGCAGGAAGCCTTCCTGCGCTCTCTGCCGGGACTGGAGCAGGTCCGCATTCTGAAACCCGGCTATGCCATCGAATACGACCACGTGGACCCGCGCGAGCTGACGCGCTCGCTCGAAGTTTCCAAGGCGCCCGGCCTGTTTCTGGCCGGTCAGATCAACGGCACGACGGGCTACGAGGAAGCGGGCGCGCAGGGGCTCCTGGCTGGGCTCAACGCGGCGCGGCGCGCGAGCGGCGTGGAGCCGGTCGTGATCGGACGGGGCGACGCCTATCTCGGCGTCATGGTGGACGATCTCACCCGCACGGGCGTCACCGAGCCCTATCGCATGTTCACCAGCCGGGCCGAGTTCCGCCTGTCGCTGCGGGCCGACAATGCCGACCGCCGCCTGACCCCGCTCGGCCTTGAATGGGGTCTGGTGGATGCCCGGCGCGCCGAGGTCTTTTCCAAGAGCGAGGCGGCGCTGGGGGAAGCGCGCAGGCTTCTGGAAGGCGCCACGATCACCACGGCCGAGGCGGCCCGCAAGGGCCTTGCCGTCAATCAGGACGGGCGCACGCGTTCAGCCTGGACGCTCCTGTCCAATACTGACACGACACTCGATATGCTGATCCCGGTCTGGCCGGAACTCGCCTCCATCCAGGGCACCGTGCGCGAGCGCATCGAGATCGAAGCGGCCTATGACGTCTATCTGGAGCGCCAGCGGCGCGACCAGATCCGGTTGAAGCGCGAGGAAGAGCGGAGCATCCCCACCGACCTCGATTTCGACACGCTCAAGGGCCTTTCCAACGAAATTCGCCACAAGCTGCGCGAGCGCCGTCCGGCAACCGTCGCGGAGGCGGAACGGATCGACGGTATGACCCCCGCCGCTCTCGCCATCATTCTCGTGGCCCTCAGAAAGTTCGACCGTGCGCAAGCAGCCTGAACGCTCCATCCGCCCCTTCGCCCGCACGGCGGTTGCCCGTCCCGCTTCCCGTCCGCGCATGGGCCGCGCGGCGACCGACGCGAAGCTCGCCGAGGAACGCTCGCTCGTTCTGTCGCGTCACGGTGTTTCACGTGAAACAGTGGAAAAGCTCGACGCCTATGTTGAACTTCTCCGCACATGGCAAACGCGCATCAATCTGATTTCGCCCTCCACGATTCCCGAAATCTGGACCCGGCATCTGGAAGACGGGCTCTGGTTGTCGCATCTGGCCCGCAACGCCACGCGTTGGGTCGATCTCGGCTCCGGTGCGGGCTTTCCCGGCCTCGTCCTCGCCATCACGCTCTGCGGGCGCGAGGGGGCCGAAATGCATTTGGTGGAGAGCAATGCCAAGAAGGCGGCTTTCCTGCGCACCGTCATCCGCGAACTGAGCCTGCCCGCCGAAGTTCATGTCGAGCGGATCGAGGATTGCGGCGAGATCATTGGCGGGGCCGAGGCTGTCAGCGCGCGCGCCCTCGCCTCGCTGGATGAACTCTGTGCCCTCGTCGCCCCGCATTTGAAGCCAGATGCCAAGTGCTGGTTCCCCAAGGGGCGAAACCATGATGAGGAAATCGCGGCGGCTTCTGCCCATTGGCGCTTCGACATGGTAAAGCATAGCTCAGAGATCGAGGATGGCTCGGTGATGCTGGAAATCCGACGGCTCGAGGCTCTGGCGGGAGCCTGAGCTTCGCCCCTTCAAGAGGTGTCGGATGCGCCGCCCGCAAGGCGGCGCCGCTCCCCTAGCTTTGGGCTTGCGAAAGCAGGCCTACAGGAACGAGACGGTATGGATACGCTCCCTGTTTCGCGCATGCGCGTGATCACCATCGCCAACCAGAAGGGCGGCGTCGGCAAGACCACGACGGCGATCAATCTGGCGACCGCGCTCGCCGCCATCGGCAAGCGCACGCTGCTGATCGATCTCGACCCGCAAGGCAATGCCTCCACCGGGCTCGGCGTCGATCGGGACGATCGCGCCGTGTCCTCCTATGACGTGCTGGTGGAAAGCGCTTCGATCACGCAGGCCGCGATGGCGACCGCCGTGCCCGATCTCTCGATCATTCCCTCGACGCTGGATTTGCTGGGCGTCGAGATGGAAATCTCGGGCTCCACCAGCCGCGCCTATCGGCTGCGCGATGCGCTGCACTTCCACGCCGAGGAAACGCCGCTTTTCGACCTCGTGCTGGTGGACTGCCCGCCCTCGCTGAACCTCCTGACGGTGAACGCCATGGCGGCGGCGGATGCGATCCTCGTGCCGCTTCAATGCGAGTTCTTCGCGCTGGAAGGTCTCAGCCAGCTTCTGGAGACAGTGGAGCAGGTGCGGGACACGCTGAACCCGGCCCTGTCGCTGCACGGCATCGTCCTGACCATGTATGACGGGCGCAACAATCTGGCGAGTCAGGTCGTGCGGGATGTCCGCTCCTTCATGGGCGACCATGTCTATGAGACGATCATCCCGCGCAATGTGCGCGTGTCGGAAGCGCCGAGCTTCGGCAAGCCGGCCATTCTCTACGATATGAAATGCCCCGGCAGCCAAGCCTATATCCGGCTGGCCTCCGAGGTGATCCAGCGCGAGCGGCAATTGGCGGCCGCCTGACGAGTGAGAGTTCGGGCGGATGGTCGTTTCGCCCCCGGAATGAACAGGATGCGGGCGCGGCCCGCCAAGAGCAGAAGCGGACCGATCCGCAAGGAGCGATGAGAATGAGCGAAGACAAGGGACGCCAGCGTCTGGGCCGGGGCCTCGCCTCGTTGATCGGCGGCTCGGCCTCCTCCGCCGTTCCCTCCCGCGCCGCCACGCCCTTTCCGCTGCCGGGCGCCGCGCGCGTCGAGGAGCCGGGCGAGCGCAAGCTGGCGGTGAGCGAGCTTTCGCCCAATCCGCGCAATCCGCGCCGGCATTTCGACGAGACGGATCTGGCCGAACTGACGGCGTCGATCCGCCAGCACGGCGTCGTTCAGCCCATTCTGGTGCGCAAGACTGCCAGCGGCGCGTTCGAGATCGTGGCGGGCGAGCGGCGCTGGCGCGCGGCGCAGGAAGCGGGCCTCAAACAGGTCCCCGTCGTCGTACGCGAAATCAGCGACCGCGAGTCGCTGGAAATCGCCATTATCGAAAATGTCCAGCGCGCCGATCTTGACCCGATCGAAGAGGCGATGGGCTATCAAATGCTCATCGACGAGCACGAGTACACGCAGTCCGATCTGGCCGACATCCTGGGCAAGAGCCGCAGCCATGTCGCCAACACGCTGCGCCTTCTGAAGCTGCCCGACAGCGTGAAGGAAATGGTGGCCAAGGGCGAATTGTCGGCGGGCGCGGCGCGCACGGCTGTCTCGCAGGACGACCCGGAAGCCTTCGCGCGTCAGATCGTGGACGGGGGCCTCAGCGTGCGCGAGGCCGAAACGCTGGCGCGCGGCGAGCCGCTGCCCGAACCCGCTCCCCCGCGCGGCTCCGCGCAGAAGCGCCGTACGCCCCCTGCTCCGCCCTCCGTCGCCGAAGTGCGCGAAAGCGACACGCAGGCGCTGGAAAAGCTCCTGTCGGACACGCTCGGCCTGCCCGTCGCCATTGAGCTTCGCGGCGAAGGCGGCTCGCTGCGCCTCGACTTCCGCCATCTCGACCAACTCGATCACCTCTGCCGCCTGCTCCAGACGCGCGTGTCGGCGGAAAGCGCCGAGCCGCGCATTCGCAGCCTGTAGCCCACTGCCCTGAAGGAGCGGGTTTCGCCCGCTCCCATTGTTGGTTTGGGCCGGGGCCGGATCAAAGCCGTCGGTCGAGATATGTCTCGATCTGCCGGCGCTTCCAGGCGGGTGTGACGAAGGGCAGCCGATCAAACGTGCTCAGCCCGCTGACGGCCAAAGCCACGCCCCAGGCCAAAGCGGGCCGCTGGACCCGTAGGCTGTGAGGCGTGGTCAGAAGGTTGAGAAGCGTCAGCCCGGCCATGATCGTCGCATCGAGCCCAAGCTGGATGCAGAAGCGCTTGATGCGGCGAACCCTCGCCAGGGCGAGGGCCCCGTCGGGATGGCTTTGCTGCGTAAGGGAAATGAGCATGTCCTTGTCCTTGATCTCCATGAGTTGCGGGAGATCGACCTCGTAGGTGGCAGCGACAGCCTTCATGGTTTCACGGCTGGCGGAGCGGCCATTCTCGATGCGCTGGATCGTGCGCTCGCTCCGCCCGCTGATTTCAGCCAATTGTTCCTGCGGCCAGACGCGCTGAAGCCTCGATGTGTGACGGAGCATCTCGCCTTATCTCCAAGTTCGACAGGGCGATCCAAAGGCTTTCCCGGCTCTGTCCGCCACGTCACGACCTCGACTGTTGCCCCCCTGTCGGGTTGGCGACGCGGTCTGGCACGACAGCGCTACCGATCATCGTCTCGTGACGCACGGCCTCTTCGAGTTCGCGCAGGAACAGACGCAGCCCCCGGTCGCGGATCTTGTTGGCGCGCAAGGTGAGGCCGAGTTCGCGCCAGAGAGGCGGGTCGAGCGGGCGAGAGATCGTACCGGCGATCGGCTCCCCCAAAGCCAGCCCCGGCAGAATCGACGTGCCAAGCCCGCCCGCCACCATCCGCTTGATCGTCTCGACGCTGCCGAGTTCCATGATAGGATGGGCTGTGAGGCCAGCGGCGTCGAACCATCGATCGAGCCCGCCACGCGTGTGGCCACCGGACTCGTAGAGGATCAAGGGCTCGGCAGCCATGGCCTGCGGCGTCGCCCGGTCGGGTAGGACGTCGCTGGCTGGAAACAGGGCCAGAAGCGGCTCACGCATCAGAAGCGTGGTATCCAGCGAGCGGCTTATCGGGACCGGCAGGGTGACGAGACCGACATCGATCTCCCCCGCTTCGATCCGGGGCAGAATGTCCACCGTGTTGCCGATGCTGACGCTGATCTCCAGCCCCGGCATGTCGCGTTTCACATTCGCCAGCACGGATGGGAGAAGAAAGGCGCAGGCTGTCGCACCGGTGCCGATGCGAAGCCGCCCGGTTTCCTCGCCGCGATAGCGCGACACAGTTTCCACCGCGTCTTCCATTGCGGCCAGCGCGCGGCGCGCGGGTTCCAGAAGTGCCTCGCCCGCCGGTGTTGGCTGCGCCCTACCCGCTGCGCGGTCCAGCAACCGCACGTCCAGAATGCGCTCCAGCTCCTGCAATTGCTGGGACACGGCGGGCTGGGTCAGATGAAGGCGGCGAGCGGCCAGCGACAGGTTGCCGGTTTCCACCACGGCGAGAAAGCTTCGCAATTGCGGAAGACTCGGCCATTTCGCCATTCGGGCGCTCCAGAATAAGCCGGCTAATTCGATTGCTCGCTAGGCGGCGGAATGGGGCAGCTGAGATCACCCTCCTCGCAATGGGCATAGGCGTTCAGAGCGTTGATGCGCTGCTCGGTCTGCGCGCGGAGACAGTCGGCTTTCGCCATGGGCTGAGCGCTTGCGCCGTGAAGCGCCGAGATGGCGAACTCGCATTCCAGATCGCGAAAGCCGATCCAGGCGCGCTGTGCGCTGACGAGATGTCCCAGCCGGTTCGGATCGCCCTTCAAACGGTCTTTCAGGTCGCGATAAAGGTCGTTGAGCTGGCTGTCGGCCTCGCTATAGGCCCGCCCGGCGCAGAAGTTGAGGCTGGTTTGGTCGTCTGCTCCCTCGCAGTCGAGCGCGTGCGTCGGCGAAGCCTGAAGAGGAAGCGTGACGGCGAGCACGATCAACATGCTTTCCATTCGGGTGAACCGTCCCTGTCGCATCACGATCGCTCCCCTCCCCTTTGGCTACGCCTGATCTTCGACCGAATGGTGCAGCGCCTGCCACTCGGCCGCATGGACTTTCTAGCGCCGCCCGCGTGTGCGAAGCCGGGCCGCTTCCACGCTGATATCGGTGAGCGTCCGGCGCATGATGGTGACGGCCAGCGCGCTTTCACGGCGCGACAGGAGAATGTCGGCCTCGATGCGCTGGAGCGTGCGAGCGATGGCCTCGCCCGTCCAGGCACCGAGCGCGGCCTCGAAGGCGGGCTTGCGACGGAAATGCGGGCGGCGGCGCTCCACGGCGGACGCCACCGTCGCGCCCCCCTCCTCCACCTCGGACCGCATGATCTGCAAGCCCTGGAAATGGCGCAGGAGCGCGGAATGAAGCTGGAAGGTCGCGGTGCCCGACGCCAGCAAGCGCTCGATCAGTTCGGGCAGTTTCTTCACCTCGCCGGACGCGGCGGCGTCGATCGTCTCGTCCACCGTGTCGGCCGACACGTCGCCGACGATGGTCTCGACGTCGTCTTCGGTGATCTGGCCCTTGCCGAGCGCGTAAAGGCAAAGCTTCTGCACTTCCCCGCGCGAGGCCAGGCGATTGGCCCCCAGCCGCTCGCGCAGGGCCTCGCGGGCGTGACGATCGATCGTCAGGTTCGCCGCGCTCAGTTCCTCGTCGATCATCTTGTCGAGGGCGCGTGCCTCGTCCTGATAGCAGGGCAGCGCCATGGCGGCGCGGCCGCGCTCCACCTGCTGCCGCAGGGCGGCGGTCTTCTTGAGATCGCCCGCCTCGATCACGATGGTGGCGCCGGGCGGCGGGTCGGCGGCGAGATCAGCCACGGCGTCGGCGAGGTTCTTGCCATTGCCCGCGCCGCGCACGCGGATCAGCCGCCGCCCGCCGAAGAGCGACAGGGTGCGCGCCTCGTCGAACAGGCGGCCGATGTCGCGCTCCAGCTCGTCGGCGTTCAGCGTCACGGTGCTGAACGGATCGGCGAGATCGGCGCCGCTGAGCCTGGCGACGGTGGCGGCGCGCTCCGATACGAGGCCGGGATCGGGGCCATACAGAAGCACGACGGGAAAGGACGTGTCGGGGCGCGACAGAAACGCCTCGACCTCTCCCGCCTTCTTCTGCGCCATAGCCCCGGCCCCGGCGTTACTTGGCCGGCGTGGCGGCGGGCGCGGGGCTTGCGGCCTCGCGCTGGAGCGCCGGGGCAACGACCGTCATGACGCGCTCGGCCACCGCCTTGCCCGCCTGATCGCGCGCGTCGATTACCGCGCGCTCGGCGGCAAAGAGCTGCTGCGTGCGGTCATAGGGCACGAGGACAAAGCGCTGACCCTTCACAAGCGAGCGCCCGTCCGACAGGCGCACGAGGTCGAAATCGACCGTCATGCGATAAAGGCTGGCCGAGGGCGCCCCGGTGCCCGCTTCCAGCGAGGACACCTGATCCGTGGAAGTCACGGTGTAGCGCAGGTCGTAGAGCGGCGCGCGGGCCGGTTCCGCGCCGTTCAGGGCGTAGAGCATGGCGTTGCGGAAGACCTGCGACGTGCGCGTCTGGGCCGTCGGCATGGACACGCGGCCCTTGAGCGCGACAAGCGCGCTGGATCGCGCGCCCGTCGCCGGGTCGATGCCCTTGGCACCATAGAGCGGCCCGGAGGTGCAGCCCGCGACGAGGAGCGCGGCGGCGGCCAGCGGCAGGAGGCGAAGGGCGGGGCGGAGCCTAGACGACGACATTCACGATCCTTCCGGGAACCACGACGACGCGCTTGGGAGCCGCGCCCCCAAGGGCTTCCTTGACGAAGTCGAGCGCCAGCGTGGCCGCCTCGATCTCACCCTTGTCGGCCTTGGCGGAGACGGTGATGTCGCCGCGCTTCTTGCCGTTGATCTGCACGGGCAGGACGATTTCGTCGTCCACCAGCAGCGCGGGATCGACCTGGGGCCAGCCCTGCGCCGCGCACAGGCCACTCTCGCCCAAGGCCGTCCAGCATTCTTCCGCCAGATGCGGCATCATGGGGGCGACGAGACGCACGAGGATGGAGAGGCTTTCGCGCGCCGCCTCGCGCAGGCTCGCGTCGCCCGCCAGCGCGTCCGGCGTGAAGGCCGAGGACAGCGTGTTGACCAGCTCGTAGAGGCGCGCGACGCCCTTGTTGAAGGCGAGGCGCTCGATATCGTCGCCGACACCCGCCGCCGTGCGATGGGCCGCGCGGCGCACCAGCTTGGCAGCGTCGCTCGGCTCGCCTGAAGCGTCGTCCGCCTTGGGGCTCAGATGCTCGGCCGTCTCAGCCACGAGGCGCCAGACGCGCTGCACGAAGCGATGCGCGCCTTCCGCGCCCGCTTCCGTCCAGATCACGTCGCGCTCAGGCGGCGAGTCCGAGAGCATGAACCAGCGCGCGGTGTCCGCACCGAGCGAGGCGATGATGTCGTCGGGGTCCACGACGTTCTTCTTGGACTTCGACATCTTCTCGATCGAGCCGATCTCGATCTCGGCCCCGGTGGACAGGCGCTTGGCGCGGCGCTGGCCGTCCACTTCCTCGATCAGGACATCGGAGGGCGGCACCCATTCCCGAGCTCCATCTCCCATGGCGCGATAGGTCTCGTGGACCACCATGCCCTGCGTGAACAGGCCCTTGAAGGGCTCGTCCATGCCGACATGGCCGGTGGCGCGCATCGCCCGCGTGAAGAAGCGCGAGTAGAGAAGATGCAGGATCGCGTGCTCGATGCCGCCGATATACTGATCGACCGGCAGCCAGCGATTTGCCGTCTCGGGCACGGTCGGCTCGTTGGCGCGCGGGCTCGTGAAGCGCGCGAAATACCAGGACGAGTCCACGAACGTGTCCATCGTGTCCGTTTCGCGTAAGGCGGGACCGCCGCAATGCGGGCAGGTGGTCTGACGCCAGGTCGGATGGCGGTCGAGCGGATTGCCGGGCTTGTCGAAGTCGATGTCATCGGGCAGGCGAACAGGCAGGTTCTCGCGCTTTTCGGGCACCACGCCGCAGCTCTCGCAATGAAGAACCGGGATCGGGCAGCCCCAGTAGCGCTGGCGCGACACGCCCCAGTCGCGCAGGCGGAAGTTCACCTTGCGCTCGGCCTGCGGGCGGCCGTTCAGCGTCGCGCCTTCCAGACGCTTGGCGACTTCGGCAAAACCTTCCGCCGGCGTCATCCCGTCGAGGAAACGCGAATGGAACAGACGGCCATCGCCGTCATAGGCCGTGGTCTCGACCGCGAAGCTCGCGGCATCGCCGCCCTCGGGCAGGACCACGGGGTTCACCGGCAGGTCGTATTTGCAGGCGAAGTCCAAGTCGCGCTGATCATGCGCGGGGCAGCCGAAGATCGCGCCCGTGCCGTATTCCATCAGCACGAAATTGGCGACATAGACTGGCAGCACCCATTCAGGGTCGAACGGATGGGTGACGCGCAGGCCCGTGTCGAACCCGCGCTTCTCGGCCGTCTCGATTTCGGCGGCCGAGGTGCCGCCGCGCTTCACGTCCTCGATGAAGGCGGCCAATTCCGGGTTGGTCTCGGCAGCGGCCTTGGCGAGCGGATGGTCGGCCGCGACCGCCAGGAAGCTTGCGCCGAACAGCGTGTCGGGCCGCGTGGTGAAGACCTCGACCTCGGAGAGATCAGGCTTGGTCGATCCCTCCGCCAGCGCCCAGCGCACCAGCAAGCCTTCCGATTTGCCGATCCAGTTGCGCTGCATGGTGCGCACTTTTTCGGGCCAGCCGGGCAGGTGATCCAGCGCCGCCAGCAGATCGTCGGCATAATCGGTGATGCGGAAGAACCATTGCGTCAGCTCGCGCTGCTCCACCAGCGCGCCCGAGCGCCAGCCGCGCCCGTCGATCACCTGCTCGTTGGCGAGCACGGTGTTGTCGACCGGGTCCCAGTTGACCTTGGACTTGCGGCGATAGGCGAGGCCCTTCTCGAGAAGGTCGAGAAACAGCATCTGCTGGCGTTGGTAGTATTCGACGTCGCAGGTCGCGAATTCACGCGACCAGTCGAGCGACAGGCCCATGCTTTTGAGCTGCCCGCGCATGGTCGCGATGTTCTCGTAGGTCCACTTGGCGGGGTGGACCTTGTTCTGCATCGCGGCATTCTCTGCGGGCATGCCGAAGGCGTCCCAGCCCATCGGGTGCAGGACGTTGAAGCCCTTGGCGCGCTTGTAGCGGGCGACCACATCGCCCATCGCGTAGTTCCGCACATGGCCCATATGGATGCGCCCCGACGGATAGGGGAACATTTCCAGGACATAGTATTTCTCGCCCGGCGCGTCGGTGTCGGTCTCGAAAAGCTTTTCGGAAGCCCAGCGCTCCTGCCAACGGGGTTCTGCGGCGCGGGGATTGTAGCGTTCGATGGCCATTGCGGGAGCGGTCTCGTGCGGATGATGCGGGCGGAGTCGCCAACGGATAGCGACGGATCGAGCCGTCGGATACGACGGACGTATCCGTCAATATTGCCTTATGCCGCTCGCGACAAGCGCGCCGGCCGCTCTTCACAAGCCGCCAAACAAGCCGCATAAGGCGCGACGAAGAAGGCAGAAGCAGACGCGCGACGCCAGCCCGCGCCGCTGCGGAGGATGAGCCCCCGCAGCCGTGGCATCGGCTTTGTCTTCTTTCGGAGTGATGAGCAATGTGGCTGATACCACTGAGCATCACGCTTGAGATGAAACGGACCCGGAGAGGCTGGCAAGTCATCCTCCGGGTCCGCGTTATTATCTAAGGCGACGAGTGTCGGAGTTAGCGCTCCGACACTCACTCCGAAACCTAATGCAAACCGGCTTTTTCTTCAAGGAATGCCATGAGCGAGACCGCTGTCGACCGCCTTCAAGCCATTGAGGCCCGCATCCGCGCCACTGAAGCCGAAGCGGAGCGCGCCGTCGGCAGCACTCAGCTTGTCGCCGTCTCCAAGACCTTCGAAGCCGAGGAGATCCGGCCGGTGATCGAGGCCGGGCAGCGCGTCTTCGGCGAGAACCGGGTGCAGGAGGCGCAGGGCAAGTGGCCGCTCCTGCGCGACGCCTTTCCTGATCTGGAACTGCATCTGATCGGCCCGCTTCAGTCCAACAAGACGGCCGAGGCGGTGGCCTTGTTCGACGTGATCGAGACGGTGGACCGCGAGAAGATCGCCGCCGAGATCGCCAAGGAAATGCGCAAGCAGGGCAGGGCGCTGCGCCTTTATGTGCAGGTCAATATCGGCGAGGAGCCGCAGAAGGCCGGCATTCCGCCGCGCGAGGCCGTGGATTTCGTTCGCCATTGCCGCGAGGCGCATGGGCTGGAGATCGAGGGCCTCATGTGCATCCCGCCTGCCGAGGAGCATCCCGGCCCTTATTTCGCGCTGCTTCAGAAGATCGCGGGCGAGGCGGGCGTCGAAAAGCTCTCCATGGGCATGTCCGGCGATTTCGAGCGGGCCATTCCCTTCGGCGCAACCAGCGTGCGCGTCGGCTCGGCCATCTTCGGCACGAGAAGCTGAAGGCGAGGGCAGGGCGGCCGGGCCGAAGGGTTTTGTCCCCGGTTCTAAGGGCCGCCGCGCCCGATCCGTCAGGCCCGGCTGCGGCGACGGCTGCGCCAGAACCAGATGGCGCTCGCCAGCACGGCGAGGATCACCAGCGCGTCCGCGACATGGAAGGCCGTCTTGACCCAGGGCGTTTCGTTCCAGTGCTCGCCGAGGCTCGCGCCGAGCCAGGCCAGCGCGTAGCACCAGAGGAAGGAGCCGGTGAACGTATAGAGGTGGAAGTGCCAGAGGTTCATGCGCGCGATGCCGGCGGGCAGCGACAGGAAGGTGCGCACCACGGGCAGAAGGCGGCCGATGAAGATGGCGAGCGAGCCGTAGCGCGCGAAGAAGCGATCCGACAGCGCGAGTTCCTTGGCGCCCCAGCGCGCCCGCGCGATCAGCCGCTCCACGAAAGGCCGCCCGCCGCGCGCGCCGACTTCATAGGCCAGATGCGAGCCGAGATTGCAGCCGATCGCCCCGGCCAGCGCCGCTGCGAGGAGACTGTATTGCCCCTGTGAGGCGACATAGCCGGCAAAGGGCATGATGATCTCGGAGGGCAGCGGCAGGCAGGCCGACTCCAGCCCCATCAAAATCGCGACGCCCGCCAGCCCCCCGGCGGACATGACCGCAATGAGGCCGGCGACGAGCGGGGCAAGCAGGGCTTCCATGAGATGAAGGTCCTTCCAGGTATCTCCGGGGTTTAATAACAGGAATGTGAGGTGCTGTAACCGCTATGGGTCGAGACCCTTTGCGGGTGGCCCTGGCCATGCACCCGCGTCTTGAAAGGACGAGGTCCGGTGGCTCAAGACAGAAGCCGGAGGCGTGATAAGGTCCGCCGGGATTGCCTGCAGAGTGCCTCGTTGCGACCGCCTCGATAATAGGACAGAGCGATCACGGCTCCATAAAGCGCCCAAGCCTTTGCTCGGAGCCAGTCGCTTTCGCTGATCGCACAGGCGTCGCGAAACGCGGTGCGGGCGGCAGGGTCGACCCAAGACCAAGCCGCGGCATAGTCTGCCGCAGGATCGCCCACGGCCGAAAGGCCCCAGTCGATGACACCGACGAGAAACCCTTCCCGAGCGATCAGGTTGTCGGCTTTGAGGTCGCCATGCAGCCAGACGCCAGGGCTGGCATAGCGTTCGCACAAGGCCCGTTCCCAAAGAGAATGGGCGTGCCGCACATCGACTTCGTCCGCGACGGCACCGATCGCCGCCTGCGTGCGCTCGGATATGTCGGTCAATGCGACGCCGCGTTGGTGATTGCTCTCGCCGGCCATCGGCGCCCCCTGGCTCGGCAAAGACTGGAGGGCCCGAAGAAACTCGGCCAGCGCGCGCGCTGCGGCCACAGGATCGGCAAGGGCGCTCGACGATGCGATGTTGCCCTCGATCCAGTCCCATAGGCCGAAAGGGCAAGGCCATCCCACATCGATCTCTGTTCGCAGCCGGAGCCGAGGGACAGCAAGCGGCAGGCCTTGCAGGCGCGGCAGCCAGTCCAGTTCCTTGACGAGCAGTGGCACCGCCGAGGCCCGGCGGGGCAGACGGAGCACGTGGCAATCCCCGATGCGAAAGAGATGATTGTCGGTTCCAGTGGAGGGAACGGGACGGATCGGCAGCCCAGCCCAGCCGGCCCCCGTGTCGCGCAGCACGGCCTCAATGAGCGTATTGGGAAAGTACAGGTCATCGTCGTGCATGCGCAGGCTCTGGCAGACATTCGCGAAGCATGAATGACAGCGGCATTTCCAAGCGCTTTGTCACGTCCATTCCGGCCAAGCTCTTCCCGTCGAGCACCCATGGCACCCAAATGCAGCCGGCTCTCGATTTCGGCCGCGCGCGAGCAATATTCCAACGCCTGCCGGCTCTCGTCCGGTCGCGCGTCGAGCCCGCGCGTTTGTCAGGAGTGCTTTGCGTGCAGAATCCCTTTTCCAGCCTGTCGTCCGGGCCCGCCACGCCGCAGCCGGTCGCCTATCGCGCGGTCACGATCGCCGCCATCGTGCTCGGCATGATCCTCTGCGTCGTGGTCTTCGCCTATGCCGCGACGGGCTTCTTCCTGATCTTCGCGTCGCTGCTTCTGGCGGCCATCTTCTGCGGCGTGGCGCGCCTGTTTCAGCGGCTCGGCCTGCCGCGCTGGGCCTCGCTGATGCTGGTCTATCTCCTGACCTTCGTCCTGATCCTCGCGCCGCTTGCTTGGGGCGGCTTCGCCCTCGTGCAGGAGTTCAACAATCTTCTGGCCGGCGTGCGCGAGCAGGCCGACAAGCTGATGCACTCGCTCCAGGGCATGGGCCTGCCGGTGAACGGGGATTCGGGTTCGCAGTCCTTTCAGGATCTTCTGCCCTCGGGCCTCGCCTCGCAGGCGGGGCAGGCGCTGTTCGGCGCGCTGGGCGCGGTCGGCAATTTCTTCGTGGTGCTGTTTCTTGCGATCTTCGTTTCGTGGCAGCCGAGCCTTTATCGCGACGGGCTGGTTTCGCTGTTCCCCAAGGAAAAGCGCGCCCGCATCTCGGAAGTCCTGAAGAAGGCCGCCCATTCGCTGATCCTCTGGGTGGCGGGCGATGCCATTTCCATGGCGCTGATCTTCACGGTGTCCTGGGCGGGCCTGCTTCTGATCGGCGTCAACAACGCCTTCCTCCTGGCGCTTCAGGCCGGGCTTCTGGCCTTCGTGCCCACCGTCGGCGCCTTCGTGGCCGGCGCGATCATCGTGTTGGCGGCCTTGGCGCAGGGCGTCGACATGGCGCTCTGGGCGCTTGGCCTGTATCTTCTGATCCAGGGCGTGGAAAGCAATGTCGCCCAGCCCATCGCCCAGCGCTACACGACCTCGCTGCCGCCGGCTCTCACCATGGGCGCGCAGGTGATCTTCGGCCTCCTGTTCGGGCTTCTGGGCTTCGTCCTGGCCGTGCCGGTCGTCGCCGTCGTGCGCACGCTGGTGCGCGAGCTTTACATCGACGACGTGCTCGGCGGCCCGGTGAAGAGCGCCGATTGACCTCGGCGATGTCGCGTATTTCCTCCCGCCGGGAACCGCTCTAGAGTTCGGCGCAAGGTGAGTCGCGCCGCAGGGCGGGCCGCTTTCGACTGGGAGGATACGAGACGATGACCACGGTGGCCGTCAAGGAAGAGTGGAAGTCCGGCACGCAGCTGACGCTCAGCGACTACAACAGCTGGTACGCGGCGAGCGTGAACGACCCCGAGGGGTTCTGGCGCGAGCACGGAAAGCGGCTCGACTGGATCAAGCCCTATACGAAGGTCAAGAACACCTCATTCGCGCCGGGCAACGTCTCCATCAAATGGTTCGAGGACGGCACGCTCAACCTCTCGGCCAACTGCCTCGACCGGCATCTGACCGAGCGCGGCGACCAGACCGCGATCCTCTGGGAAGGCGACAATCCGGAGGAGTCGCGCGCCATCTCCTACAAGGAGCTGCATGGCGATGTCTGCCGCATGGCCAATGTCCTGAAGGATCTGGGCGTCCGGCGCGGCGAGCGCGTGTCCATCTATATGCCGATGATCCCGGAAGCGGCGGTCGCGATGCTCGCCTGCGCGCGCATCGGCGCGGTGCATTCGGTGGTCTTCGGCGGCTTCTCGCCGGACGCGCTGGCGGGCCGTATGGAGGGCTCGGGCTCCAAGGTGCTCGTCACCGCCGACGAGGGCCTGCGCGCGGGCCGCAAGGTGCCGCTGAAGGCCAATGCCGACAAGGCGGTGGAGATCGCCGCCAAGGCCGGACACACGGTCGAGAAGGTTCTGGTGGTGAAGCGCACCGGCGGCGAGATCGCCTGGGCCGAAGGGCGCGATCACTGGTGGCACGAGGCGCGCGAGCGCGTGTCCGCCGAGTGCGAGCCGGAAGAAATGAGCGCCGAGGACCCGCTCTTCATCCTCTACACGTCGGGCTCCACCGGCAAGCCCAAGGGCGTATTGCACACGACGGGCGGTTATCTCGTCTGGGCCTCGATGACCCAACAATATGTCTTCGACATGCGCGTGGGCGAGGTCTTCTGGTGCACGGCCGATGTCGGCTGGGTCACCGGCCACAGCTACACGGTCTATGGCCCGCTCGCCAATGGCGGCACGACGCTGATGTTCGAGGGCGTGCCGAACTATCCCGATGCCGGGCGCTTCTGGCAGGTCGTGGACAAGCATTCCGTCAATGTCATCTACACCGCGCCGACGGCCATCCGCGCGCTTATGGGCGCGGGCGACGAGTTCGTCACCAAATCCTCGCGCCGCTCGCTGCGGCTTCTGGGCTCGGTCGGCGAGCCGATCAACCCGGAAGCCTGGAACTGGTATTACCGCGTGGTCGGCGAAGAGCGCTGCCCCATCGTCGATACCTGGTGGCAGACCGAGACGGGCGGTATCCTGATCACCCCGCTGCCAGGCGCGATCGACCTCAAGCCGGGCTCGGCGACGCGCCCCTTCTTCGGCGTCAAGCCCGAGCTGGTGGACGGCGAAGGCAAGGTGCTGGAAGGCGCGACCGAGGGCAATCTCTGCATCACGGACTCCTGGCCCGGCCAGATGCGCACCGTGTTCGGCGATCACGAGCGCTTCGAGCAGACCTATTTCTCGACCTATCCCAACAAGTATTTCACCGGCGACGGCGCGCGGCGGGATGCGGACGGCTATTGGTGGATCACCGGCCGCGTCGACGACGTCATCAACGTCTCGGGCCATCGCATGGGCACGGCCGAGGTCGAGTCCGCGCTGGTCTCGCACCCCAAGGTCTCGGAAGCGGCCGTGGTCGGCTATCCTCATGACGTGAAGGGGCAGGGCATCTATTGCTATGTCACGCTCATGGAAGGCGAAACGCCCTCGGAGGAGCTGAAAAAGGAACTCGTTGCCCATGTGCGCGGCGAGATCGGCCCGATCGCCTCGCCCGACAAGATCCAGTTCTCGCCTGGCCTGCCCAAGACCCGTTCGGGCAAGATCATGCGCCGCATCCTGCGCAAGATCGCGGAGGACGATTTCGGCGCGCTGGGCGACACCTCGACGCTGGCCGACCCGGCCGTGGTGGACGATCTCATCGACAACCGCCAGAACCGCAAGATGACACCGGCCTGAGCCGGGAGCTTCAGGTCAGAGCATCAGGTGAGGGGGCTGCGGCCCCCTTTTCCATGGGCCTTGCTGAAGCCAACCAAAGGCTCCGTTCGCTTTGGGGAGACCGACGGACGCTCCTCATGGAAAGCCGTCTCGCTTCGCTTTTGATAAATTTCGGACAAAAGCCGTGAACATCTTGATCTCGATGGAATCAAGTGTTCCCTTTCTCGGCGGGCGACCCGGCGGACACAAGCCGGGCGACCCGTGCCAGCGATAACGCTTCGCGCGAGCGACAGCGCTTCGGGTAAGCCATCGCGCTTCGGGCAAGCCATCACGCTTCGGGCAAGCCATCACGCTTCGGGAGGAAGCCATGAACGATATTCTCGGCCAGTTGAAGGGGGTCGTGGACGCGCTCGGCGCGACCGTCCTTCTCCCCATTCTCATCTTCGTCATCGCGCTGGTGCTCGGCGCCAAGCCCGGCCGCGCCTTTCGCGCGGGCCTCACGATCGGCGTCGCCTTCGTGGGCATCAATCTCGTGCTCGGCCTCATGCTGACGACGCTGGGGCAGGTGGCGCAGGCCATCGTCACCAATACGGGGATGCACCGCGACATCGTGGATGTCGGCTGGCCGTCCGCCGCCGCCATCGCCTTCGGCTCCTCGGTCGGGCTTTGGGTCATCCCCATCGGCATCATCGTCAATGTCGCGCTGCTCTTCAGCGGGCTGACGCGCACGCTGAATGTCGATGTCTGGAATTTCTGGCACTTCGCCTTTGTCGGCTCGCTCGTCACCGCCGCCACCGGGAGCCTCGGCTACGGGCTGATCGCCGCCGCCCTCATGGCCGCGCTGTCGCTGGTGTTGGCGGACTGGACGGCCAAGGGCGTGCAGCGCTTCTACGGTGTGCCGGGCGTCTCCGTGCCCCATCTCGCCTCCGCGCAGATCGTGCCGGTCGCCATCGGGCTCAACTGGCTGATGGACCGCATTCCGGGCGTCCGGGACATTCGCATCGACACCGAAACCGTGCAGCGCCGCCTCGGCGTGTTCGGCGAGCCCATCGTCATGGGTCTGGCGATCGGTCTCGTGCTGGGTCTTGCCGCCTATGCCGGCAGCGGAGACTGGGGCACTGTCCTCACCCGCTCGCTCCAGACGGGCGTCAATCTCGCCGCCGTCATGCTGCTTCTGCCGCGCATGGTGAAGATCCTGATGGAGGGCCTGATCCCCGTATCGGAAGCGGCGCGCAGCTTCGTGCAGAAGCGCGCGGGCGACCGGGAAATCCATGTCGGCCTCGACTCCGCCATTCTGATCGGCCATCCCGCCGCCATCGCCTCGGCGCTGATCCTCGTGCCGGTCGCCATTCTTCTGTCGATCATCCTGCCGGGCAACCGCATCATTCTCTTCGCCGATCTCGCCGTCATCCCCTTCGTGGTCGCCATGGCCGCGCCCATCGTCAATGGCAATGTGTTCCGCATGGTGGTGATCGGCACGGTGACGCTGATCCTCGGCTTCTATGTCGGCATGGCGCTTTCGCCGCTGATGACCGCGACGGCACAGGCGTCGGGCTTCGCCATTCCGCCCGAGGCCAGCGCCATCACCAGCGTCGTGGACGGGTTCCTCTACATCCCCTATCTCGTGATCGAGGCGGCGGAAGGTCTGGGGCTTCTGGGTCTGGGTCTCGTCCTGCTTGCCATTCTGGCGCTTCTCTTCGCCTATCGCGCCGCGCCTCGCGCCTTTGAAAAACTGGCGGGTGCCGATGATCCTGCTGAAGCTTCAAGCGTTTCGGATCGTGCCGCGCCCTCGGTTGCCGCGCGCCGCTAAGGGAGAACTCATGCTGACATCCACACTCGACGCCTCGCTGATCGTTCTGAACGCCACGGCTGCTTCGGCCGAAGAGGCGATCGGGCTTCTGGCCGCCCGGCTGGAAGCGGCGGGGCGCGTGCGGCCGAGCTACGGCCCGGCCGTGATCGAACGCGAGCGCACCATGCCGACCGGCCTGCCGCTGGGGGCCATCAATGCCGCGATCCCGCATACGGATCGCGAGCATGTGCTGGCCCCGGCCGTGGCGCTGGCGGTGCTGGACGAGCCCGTTCCCTTCGCCAGCATGGACGACCCGGACGAGAGGATTCCCGTTCGGCTCGTCTTCGCCCTCGCGCTGACCGACAAGGACGCGCAGATCACCATGCTCCAGTCGATCATGGGCCTTCTTCAGGACCAGAGCGTTCTGGAGGGCATCGCCGCCGCCCACACGCCGGACGAGGTTCTCTCCCTGATTTCGGCGTGACGCCGGCCCCCATGAAGGACGAACATCCATGAAGAAGAAGACGGTTCTCATCGCCTGCGGAACGGCTGTCGCGACCTCCACCGTGGTCGCGGTCGCGATCGAAGAAGCCATGCAGGAGCGCGGCATTCCCGTCGACGTGCGCCAGTGCAAGGCGACCGAGGTGCGGAGCCTTGTGGACGATGCCGACATCGTGGTCGCCACGACCCCGGTGCCGGACGATCTGGGCAAGCCGACCTTCAAGGGCCTGCCCTTTCTGACGGGCATCGGCCGCGATAAGCTTCTGGACGATATCGAGGCGGCGCTCAGGGCCTGACGGCGCTCAGGGACGATGCCGGCTCCGGTTCGGGCGGGACCGGGCCAGTGGCGCGTCGATCCTTGAGGCTTGGCCTTGCCGGACCCGGACGTCATCATCCGGCGGATCGGTCGCCGTCCCGCAAACGGATGGCGAGCGGCAAACCGATCGGTGTATCGAAGGAGGTCCGACCCGGCCCGGCCTTCGCCTTTCCAGCGGCTTGCTGACAGGCCGGCAGGCGCGGGGACTGGGTTCCGTTCCGCGCGGCGCCCAGCGCGCTCGATGCGGGATGCCGGGCAAGGGTCTGAGGGGAGGAACTCTCGGGCTCCGCCTTTCGCAACGAAACGTGGCGAACGGGACCCGCCGAACCGGCCCGGTCGAGTTGCCGGTCGAGGCCGGTGCTTGGCCTGATCTCACCTTGTTCAGGTGCGGTCAGAGGGTGTTCGCCCGCAGCCATCGCCCGGCCGGCGAACCGATCCTTCCGGAAAAAAATCGGTTGGGCCGGGATGATGGCGGGTAGAATGGGCGATCTGGCATCGGAGCAGACCGCCGGACGGCTGGTTCCCAGCCGATCAGTTCTTGCGGGCTTGGCGCGCGGCATAGCGCGAGTCGCGCTTGGCCTTCTGCGCGGCCTGATCCGCCAGAGCCTGCGCAATCAGACGCTCGCGCTCGGAGGACGCCGACTGCGCGGCCAATTCTTCGGCAGCGATACGCTGGGCCTCGGCTTCGCGCTGGCGCTCGGCCTGCTCTTCTTCACGCTGGCGACGCTTGGCAGCTTCCCGCTCCTCGCGCGCGGCGGCAACGGCAGCCCGCTCTGCGCGGCGCGCTTGAACCTCGGGATCGTTCTGACGAGCCTTCGCCTTCTCCAGAAGAGCCGCCTTGGCGTCCTTGGTGGTCTGCCTGCGGGTGGTGAAATCCATGTCTGTCTTCATCATTGGTCCTTGTTCAATGGAAATGGCCCGGGCGCGAGGCGTCCGGGCGGTGTCACAGGTTTTTGCCGTATCATCCGATGGCAAAGTTTACACGCTTTGCCGGGGCGGGTTCCAGAGCCTTTCCAGACAAAGCCGCGTTGGCTTTCGCGCCCGGACAAGGCGGGACACGCTCAGATGAGCAAATCCCGCTCAGGCGTTGCGAGCCGCCATATAGGTGTCCAGCTTGCGGCGCGACGGGCCGTAGCGCTTGATGATCGTCTTCGCCTCGCCGGGCGGAATGCCGTATTTCTTGGCGAAGGCTTCCGGCTCGTAGGGCTCCTCGTGAGGAGCGGTCTTGCCGGACTTGGCGGGCGTCTTGTTAGGGGTCGACATGGCAGCGTGTGCCTTTCTCCGCGTCAACTCGCGGAAGAGGAGGAAGTCTCCGGCAGCGTCTCGGACTCGTCGTTCAGGTTCGCCGCAGAGCCGCTCTTGGCCTTCTTGGCGGCGGCCTTCTCGGCCTTCTTGGCGGCCTTGGCCTTATCGCGTTCCTGGCGCTCGAAATTGTAGTTCGGTGTCCGCATCGCGATGGGTCCTTCCGTGCCGAAGACAATCATATGGGGACGATCCGGCGGCTTTGCCCGGGTGATCCCCTTTGTAAATGCTCGAACTCGCCCGGCCACGCCGCCCGAATGGCTTCGAGCGGTGGCGCTTCCGGCCCGCCACGATCTGGCGTCGAGCCTGGACGGGGCCGATCTTTTGATCCGAGTTCGTTCGCGACCATCCCAAAATGCCGAACGCGGGAAGCGTCCTGCGCATCGCTTGGGCCAAAGACCCCAGGCGGCGGATCGCGGAAAACTCGTTGGAGCCGTGGAGAACCGGGGAACGACGTCGTTCGGGACGCGAGGTCGTTTATTCCGGGTCTAGAATACGGGTCCCCCGCCGGAGTTGCAAGGGCGCGTGGACGGCTCGCCGAAATCCGTCCGACGATAGCGTTCACCGACCTTGTGACATCGCAGGTCGAGGCGGCGTCACCCTTTCACCGGATACGGCGGCGCCTGATGGATGCGGCGCTCAGAACGGGCGAGGGGGGACACGGATGCCCGGAGGTTCACCGGGTGGCGGGGAGGGGGACGATGCCTCGCGGGTTGGCCCGCTCGAAATGGTGTGACGTCCATCCGCCCCGAGACGACCGCCAACCCGCCGTGCCGCAATGACGCACCGTCCGCCCTTGCGGGATGGTCTCGACGCCCCCATTCTCTTGTCATGTTCAACGGGACGAAAGGAGGTGATCCAATGTCGAGTGATTGTTTGAAGCCGGTTGGGTCTTTGTATCTCACGGGTTCGCTGGAGCAGCCTCTTTCGAACGCCTAAGCGATATGTCGATCCGGCAAGGGTTTGACGACCTGCCGGCATCATCCCACATCACGGAAGGCCGCTCCTCATGGGGAGCGGCCTTTTTTCGTTGAGCGCAACCTGCTCCCCAGCAGTCCTGCCGAAAAGTTTCGGCCTTCTCCTTTTTTCACCTCACGCAGACTTGACCAAAGGGGGCGACAGGTTCATGTCCCCTCACGCGCCCCGCCGTTTCGGCCCGGCGCTCCCTTCATCAACTGGTCCCCAAGGATCATGCCCAGTAACGATCCCAGTCGATCGCACGTGCCGCAGAGCCTGTCGCTGAGCTGATCCCTTCGGCTCGCTACGCGACGGGTTTTGCGGCCCGTCGTGACAAGTGAGTGAGCCATGAACACGGCCATCCGCCTCATTGCCTATCAGCTCCGCCGCGCCTCCCGGATGCGCGATCCCAACGAGATGTTCAACGATGGGATGACCTTCGGTGATCGTCTGGCCGATCGGGTCGCCAGCGTCGGCGGCTCTTGGAGCTTCATCATCGGTTTCACCGTGTTTCTGGTCGGCTGGGCCGTCCTCAATACGGTGGTTCTGGCCGAGAACGCCTTCGACCCGTTCCCCTTCATCTTTCTGAATCTGGTTTTGTCGATGGTGGCCGCGCTCCAGGCTCCCGTCATCATGATGAGCCAGAACCGGCAGGCTGCGAAGGATCGGCTGGAAGTGCGCCTCGACTACGAGACCAACCTGCGCACGGAAGCCCAGATCAACCAGCTGAGCGAAGAGATCACGAGCCTGCAGGAGCAGATCCGCTTTCTCGTCGCCGCCGAGACCCGGCGCATGGCCCAAAGCGGCCTCGTCGAGGATGACGACACCGCCCTGCCGGCGCTGCGCCACCCGATCCATGCCTGACAGGAAAAGGCCCCGCCGAGCGGGGCTTTTTCATATTTGAGGAACTGCCGGCGTCGGCCAGCCGAACGGGCCTGAAACGGCGACTATCGGTAAAGATCGGCTCGGGTCGGCGGCAGGCCGGACGGGCCCTTGTCGCGCTTCGAAGCCAGCGTCTGGTTGATCATCACCGTGCCGCGCTCGAAGGCCAGCGCGCAGCCTGCCAGATACAAAAGCCAGAGCCGCGCCTGCGGCTCGCCGACCTCGGCCACGGCCTCGTCCATCCGCGCCTGAAGCCGCAGCGCCCAGAGGCGGCAGGTGCGCCCGTAATGCTCGCGCCAATTCTCGACGTCGTGCACCTCGAAGCGGTTGGCCTCCAGCTTCTGGAGCGAATGGCCGATCCAGTCGAGTTCGCCGCCGGGGAAGATGTAGCGGGTCAGCGCGCGATACTCGCGCGAGCCCTTCATGAAGGTCTTGAAGTCCTTCTTGGCGGGCCGGGCGATCGTGTGATGAAGGTAGAGCCCGCGCGGGCGCAGCAGGCGCTTCACCGCGCCGAAATAGGCGTCATGGTTGGCAAAGCCGACATGCTCGAACATGCCGATGGACGAGATCTTGTCGAATGTGCCGGTCAACTCCTGAAAGGGCTTCAGCTCGATCGTGATGCGATCCTCCAGCCCGGCGGCGCGCACGCGGGCGGTGGCGAGATCGAACTGCGCCTGGCTCAGCGTCACGCCATGGCCGGACACGCCATAGGTCTGCGCCGCGTGGATCAGCAGCGCGCCCCATCCGCAGCCGATGTCGAGCATCCGCTCGCCGGGCTGGAGACGCAGCTTGCGGCAGATCATGTCGAGCTTGTCGCGCTGGGCGCGGTCGATATCGTCGTGCCACTCGGTGAAATAGGCGCAGGAATAGACCATGCGCTCGTCCAGGAAGAGGCCGTAGAACTGGTTCGAGACATCGTAGTGGAACTGGATCGCAGCCTTGGTGGAGCCGCTGGCCCCCGCATCCGCGCCGACCTTGGCTTCGTCGGCCTCCGCCTTCGCCGCCTTGCGCAGCGTCAGGAGCGAGGGCAGCGCCTTGGCGATGCGCCATTTGTCGAGCCGCTTCAGGAGCCCGCGCGAGGAGGTCTTGGAGCGTCCTTCCGCAATGTCGAAGATCGTCCCGTTTTCGACGTCGAGGCTCTTGTCCATCCAGAGCGCGACCAGCGTATCGATGCGCGGGCGGAACACGAGGCGCGCCAGCGTGGTGGCGCTGCGGATCGTCAGCACCGGGCCGCTTGCGGGGCCAATGCGCTCGCCCGTCCAGAGGCGCACGGCAAAGCCGGGGGAGAGCGCGGCGACGGCGTCCTTCACGACCTCGGCCAGTTTGCTTTCGGCCAAGGCCATGCGGGAAGAGGAAGAGGTCATGCAGGCTCCCGGTGTTTCACGTGAAACCTTCTAGTCCCCCAATCGGGGCGCGGCCAGTCCCGACGCGTGCCTTATGATGAGGAGGAGAGCTTCATCAGGACGAGGCCGCCGAGGATCAGGGCAGCCGCCAGAAGGCGCATGGGACTGGCGCTTTCGCCCAGTATCAGGATGCCGACCAGAAAGGCCCCGAGCGCGCCGATGCCGGTCCAGATCGCATAGGCCGTGCCGAGCGGCAGCGAGCGCATGGCGAGCGACAGGAGCGCGAAGCTCGCCGCCATCAACGCGAAGGTCAGAATCGTCGGCCCGAGACGCGAGAACCCGTCCGACAGTTTCATGGAAAACGCCCAGCCGACTTCGAGCAGGCCGGCGACGAGGAGAAGGAGATAGGCCATGGGAACACCCCTGGAAAAAGACCGGGTCGTCCCGAAAGCCGAACAGCGCCATGAGCACGCAAGAGGTCGTCCCCTTGCAAGCCAGAACATAATCGTTTGGGGCAGGGGGACAAGGGTTGGTTGGAACCCGGCTCGTGCTCCCCTGACCGGAAAGGAAGTAACCCCGGATCTTGCCCGCACGCGGGGACGCACCGTCTCACCAGGCCGATGCTCCCCAACCGCAACGGCATTCGGATGCGGCGCGGTCAGCCCTTACCGAGCGGCTGGCCGGGTTTCAGCGCGCCGATCGTGGCGCACCAGTTCCGCCGACGGCCGCCGTCATAGGCATCCACCAGCCCTTCGCGCAGCAGTCGCTGGCCGATATCGGGCTCCGTGGGGCTCGCCAGATCGGCGAGGACGCGGCCGAAATATTTGTCGCCCGAGATGCGGCGCAGCTGGACGAACCCATCGCCCACCAGCTCGCTCATGCGATCGCGCGCATGGCGGGCGGCGGCGCGCTCGGCCTCGCATTCGCCTTTGAGTTCCGGCGCATCGACGCCGCGCAGGCGTACCGCGACGGTCACCGTCTGAAGCGGCCAGATGAAGGCCTCGACCTCCACCGTGTCGCCGTCGCGCACTTTCAGAACGCGCGCATTGACCGGGCCGAGGATTTCGCGAGGCGGCGCCTCTTCGTCCGCCGCCAAGGCGGGCGAGAGGCCGAGAAGGAGGAAAAGGCAGAACAGTCGCATGGCAGCGTTCCTACTCCGCAAAGATTAAATTCCTATTCCGCGCTTATGGCAAGAGTCAGGTCACGGAACGCAGACCGAGCTGAGACAAGGCCATCGTCGTCTCCAGGCAACGGTTGGGCGCGCAAAGGGATGCGACGTCGGCAGCGAGCGCGCGCCTGCGGCGGCCTTGGCCGCGATCCAAGGACGGGCGTGCGGCGGCTGGGCAAACCCGCCGCCTCAAACCCGTGCGGTCAGAAGTCGGAGATGATGCCGTTCTTTTCCCAGTCGCCGTAGCGGGCAGGCTCGGGGCCGTTGCGCCCGTTCACCTCGGGCGGCAGGTCGCCCAGCGCCAGCTTTTCCGCCTCGCCCGCCGCGCGGCGCGCTTGCGCCTCCGCCAGGGCGCGCTGGGCGGCGGGCGATAGAATGCGGGTCTCTTTCGGTGCTCCGTTTTCCGCTTCGCTCATGGCAGGGTCCTTTCCGGTCTTGCGAGTGGCGGCGTGTCAGCCGGCCCGCTTTGTTGACGCGAACGAGGTGCGCGCCCACATCTTCTACGGCAGATCGGTTGAAACGGCGCCGACCGCAAGCCCTCCCACGTGTCGCCCGCGCCGAGCAAGGACGCATCGACCCATGAACCAGATCAAGACGGCCATGCTGCTTGCCGGGATGACCGCCCTTTTCATGGGGGTCGGTTTTCTCTTGGGCGGGCGCGGCGGCATGATGATCGCCTTCCTCTTCGCCCTCGGCACCAATCTCTTCTCCTACTGGAACGCCGACAGGCTGGTCCTGCGCATGTACAACGCGCATGAGGTGGACGAGCGCACGGCGCCCGACTTCTACCATATGGTGGCCTCGCTCGCCGCCCGCGCCGGCCTGCCCATGCCGCGTGTCTACCTCATCGAGAACGACCAGCCGAACGCGTTTGCCACGGGCCGCAACCCGCAGAACGCGGCCGTCGCCGCGACCACCGGCCTTCTCAACCGCCTGACGCCGGACGAGGTTGCTGGCGTCATGGCCCATGAACTCGCCCATGTGCAGAACCGCGACACGCTGACCATGACGATCACCGCGACGCTGGCCGGCGCGATCTCCATGCTCGGCAATTTCGCGTTCTTCTTCGGCGGCCACCGCGAGAACAACAATCCGCTCGGGCTGATCGGCATTCTGGTCGCGACGCTGGTCGCGCCCTTTGCGGCGATGATCGTGCAGATGGCGATCTCGCGCACGCGCGAATATTCGGCCGACCGGCGCGGCGCGGAAATCTGCGGCGACCCGCGCGCTCTCGCCTCCGCGCTCGCCAAGATCGCAGGCTCGGCCGGCCATACGGTGAACATGGAGGCCGAGCGCAATCCCGCGACCGCGCATATGTTCATCATCAACCCGCTGAACGGCCAGCGGATGGACAGTCTCTTCTCGACGCATCCCGACACGCAGAACCGCATCGACGCGCTTCTGTCGATGGAAGGCGAGGGCGGGGGCTCTTTCCTTCCTCCTCACATGGGTGTGCCCCCTCGCATGGGCGCGCAGCCGCCTCGCCAAGGCCCCTGGGGCGGTGGTTCCGTACCGCCGAGCGGGCCGGGGCGATCGGATCGAGGCAAGCGCGGGCCGTGGGGATAGGCGGCGCACCGGCTCCCATCGACGCATGGACAGTTCCAACCGAGCGAAGGAGCCGTCATGCGGATCAACCGCCGCCATCTGATCCTCGGCGCGACGGGCCTTCTATGCTCGCCTATGGTCGCGCGGGCGCGGGACCGGATGGAACCAAGCGAGGCCTCTGACATCCTCCCGCTCTGGCCGAATCTCCCGCTGGGCGGCGGCGGGCCGAGCGGCCCCGTCGAGGTGAGCGACAAGGGCGCGATCCGCAACATCGCGGTGCCGGCGCTCGAACTCTATCGGCCTGAGCGGGCGAACGGCATGGCCGTGCTGGTCGCGGCGGGCGGCGGCTACAAGCGCATTCAGATGGAAACCGAGGCGCGGCCGGCGGCACGCTGGCTTGCGGCGCGCGGTGTCACGGCCTTCGTCCTGCGCTATCGCCTGCCCGGTGAGGGCTGGACCAACGGGCCGCTTGCGCCCCTGCAGGATGCACAGCGCGCCCTGCGTCTTGTCGCGGGCTCGGCCGGGCGGCTGAAACTCGATGTCGCCAGGATCGGCGTCCTCGGCTTTTCGGCCGGGGGGCATCTCATGGGGCTTGCCGCCACGCGCTCGGCCTTCGCCTCCTATGCGCCCGTGGATGGGCTGGACAGCGGCTCGGCGCGACCGGCACGCGCGGCGCTGATCTATCCCGTGGTGACGCTGCTGCCGCCCTATGATCACACGTCCACGCGCGTCCAACTGGTCGGGCATCATCCATCGCGCGCGATGAGCGCGGACTGGTCGGTCGAGACGCATGTGCGCGCCCGCTGCCCGCGTTTGTTCCTGGTTCAGGCCGAGGACGATCCGATCTCCGACATCGCCAACACGGCGCTTCTGGAGCGGGCCGCCCGAGAGGCTGATGTCCCGGTGGAGCGGCATGTTCTGCCGAGCGGCGGCCATGGGTTCGGCCTGGGGCGACCCGGCGCACCGAGCGCCGAGTGGCCGGAATGGTACGCGGCCTGGGCGGGGCTCGCTTGAGGGCTCAAGCCTCCGGCTGGCGCGTGGGCGCGAGGCGCAAGACCAGCGCGCCCAGAAGACCGGAGAGGAGCGAGCCCATGAGCACGCCGAGCTTCACTTCGTCCTGCAGGAGAGGCGAGGTCGGGAAGGCGAGAAGGCCGATGAAGAGGCTCATGGTGAAGCCGATGCCGCACAGGAGCGACACGCCATAGACCTGCCTCCAGCTCGCCCGCTCCGGCAGGCTCGCCCAGCGCAGGCGGATGGTGAGGAGCGCCATGCCGAAGACGCCGATCTGCTTGCCGAAGAACAGACCCGCCGCGATGCCGAGCGGCACCGGGTCGCTGAGCGCCGACAGCGAGAAGCCGGCAAAGGACACGCCGGCATTGGCGAAACCGAAGACCGGCACGATCAGGAAGGCGACCCAGGGCTGGATGGCATGTTCCAGCTTCAGGAGCGGGGGCTCCGCCTCCTGCAGGCCGGGCTCGGGCACGACGAGCGGAATGGTGAGCGCCAGCACGACGCCGGCCAGCGTCGCATGGATGCCGGACAGGAAGACCAGAACCCAGAGCACGAGGCCGAGCGTGAGATAGGGCCAGAGCGCCAGGACGCCGCGCCGGTTGAGAAGCGCCAACACGAGAACCACGAGCGCCGCCCCGGCAAGCGCCAGGAGGTTGAGGCCGGACGTGTAGAAGAACGCGATGATGAGCACGGCGCCGAGATCGTCGATGATCGCGAGCGCGGCGAGAAACACTTTCAGCGAAATCGGCACGCGTGGTCCCAGCAGCGACAGGACGCCGAGCGCGAAGGCGATGTCGGTGGCCGAGGGAATGGCCCAGCCGCCCCGGCTTTCGGGTGAGGCGATGTTGAAGGCAAGATAGAAGAGCGCCGGCACGGCCATGCCGCCAAGCGCGGCCAGTCCGGGTAGAATACGCGCCTGCCAGCTGGCGAGCTGCCCGCCCACGACCTCGCGCTTGATCTCCAACCCGACCATCAGGAAGAAGACCGCCATCAGCGCATCGTTGATCCAATGCAGGAGAGAGAGCGGGCCGACATAGGCATGGAGCGCGGCGAAATAGCCGGGCGCGAGCGGCGAATTGGCGACGATCAGCGCGAGCGCGGCGGCCGCCATGAGAACCAGCCCGCCCGAGGCTTCGCTGGCGATGAAACGGCGCAGAAAGCCCGAGGGGCGCTGGCTGCGGATCGAGATAGGATCGTGCGATGACATGGCTTCGCCCTCCCTCCTTTTCGAAAAGGTTTCGCTTTTCTCCGTCGGTTTAGGGAAATCCCAGGGCGCACGCAGCACACGCCCTCGATGGGCAAGATAGGCAATCGGGTGCCGGAAGGCGAGACCTGCGGGGTGGCCTGCCTCGTCACGCTCCGGTGTTCCGGTGCGGGCACGGCGATGGCGTCGGCGGCCTGGAACCGGGTGTCGAACCTGCCGGGTCGGCTCGTCGCCGGTGTCTTCTGCGGGGCGTCGTTGCCCGCCGCTGGACTCCACGCGGCATTGGCGTCGCTTTCCGGGCAAGCCACGGGTCGCGCCCGTTCTGCCGGAGCCTCACCGACAACGGAAAATCCTCGGTCGCTCCTTTGCCGCGAGGTTATGTCCCGGCTCCTGGTTGAGGCTGGTGCGGGATGACGCATCGCAAGCGGATGTCGGGGCCTTGGCTCGACTCCCCCGCTCGTCCTGAAACCGGGTCAGCGGCTTCGGCGACGCTCGGACTCCGAACCGGTCCACCGCCCTTTTCCGTGGCGGCGGCAAGAGCGGAAGCAGGGAGATGATGGGACATCGGGTCCAAGGCCAAAGTGTGCCACACCGTCCGATGGTTCGGGGGCGAGCAGCCCGAAACGGAAGATGAGCGCTGCGACCCGCAGTGTCGATCAGCCTCAGTGCGACGAACCGCCGTGAACCTGACCGACATCGGCAGTCTTGGCCGATCGTCCCGTTTCAGAGCCTTTTTCCCGGCCGGCCCGGCGCGAGACGGCTTTCCCGTCCGTCGCAACCGTCAGTCGGTCTCGCCCAGAAGCGCTGGCGTATCGGCCGCGCCCATGGCCTTGGCGGCGCCGAGCGCGGTGAGGCCTTCGGGGGTGCGGCGGGCGGGGTCGGCGCCGTGGTCGAGGAAAAGGCGCACCATGTCGGTGCGGTTGAACATGGCGGCCATCATCAGGGCCGTGCGCCCGTCCGGCCCGGCCGCATCCACCGCCGCGCCGCCGGCGAGCAGCGCGCGCGCCGTCGCCGTGTCGCCCTTGAAGGCGGTGCCGGCGAGCGGCGTCTGGCCGCGATCGTTGACGCGGTCGGGATCGGCCCCGTGTTTCAGGAGAAGCTCGCTCGCTTCCGTGTGCCCGTGATAGCTCGCCAGCATCAGGAGCGTGTCGCCCTTGTCGTTGGAGAGGTTGGGCGGCAGGCCGCGCTCCAGCGCCATCTGGAGAAAGCTCGTGTCGCCCTCTCGCGCGGCCTGGAAGACCCGCGCCGCCAGCGCCAGCGTGTCTTCGTCGAACGACTGATCCATGCCTATTCTTTCCGATGGTTCGATGCCCGGCTTGCGCCTGCGCGGCCGAGCGGTTTCCGGGAGATAGCGCGCCTTTGGAACCGGGGACAGAACCCCTCGGGTCGGCGGACCGGGTCTCGTTCCCGCCGGGCATCGTTGCCGGTGCTCATCCATGCGCTGCAGGACCTGCGCCCGGCACCTTGCCGACGGACACAATCCCGCGCTCGCCCTCCACTGAGTGGTTCCGTTCGCGGTTCTCAGCCGCGTTTCATGCCCAAGGCTAAGGGAGGGAGCAAGGCGCACTTGCTCACCGCGTCCCTCTTGGCCCATATCATGCCCGGATGGATAAGCCCCAGAAGCCCGCCCGCCCCGCCGCCCGCCGCCCCGAGGGCCGCACCCCTCGCCCCCCCCAAAGCCCGGAGCCCGAGCGCGCCGGTCTGCCCGCCCGCCGCACGGCGGCCCGGCTGCTCGCCGCCGTGGTGGACACCAAGACCTCGGCCGACGGGCTGACCGATCGAAAGGGCGGCCATCCCGACTTTCTGAAACTCCCCGCGCGCGATCAGGGCCTGGTGCGCGCCATTCTTCTGACGGCGCTGCGTCGGCGCGGCTCGATCGAGGCGATCGTCTCCTCCTGCCTCGACCGGCCGCTGCCGAGCCGCGCGGCGCATCTGCGCCATATCCTGCATGTGGGCGCGGCGCAGATCCTGCATCTCGACGTGCCCGATTCCGCCGCCGTCGATCTGGCCGTCGCCCATGCCTCCGTCGATCCGCGCACCGAGCGCTTCAGCGGGCTCGTGAATGCCGTGCTGCGGCGCATCGCGCGCGAGAAGGACGCCTTCGCCGCCCGCTTCGACGATCCGCGCCTCGACTGCCCGCCCTGGCTCTGGGCGCGGCTGGAGGCGGCCTATGGCGAGGCCGTGGCGCTCGACATCGTGTCCATGCATCGCCTGCCCGCGCCGCTCGACTTCACCGCCAAGAGCGACCCCGCCGCCGTTGGCGCCATGCTGGGCGGCGAGCTTCTGCCCTTCGGCACGATCCGCCGCGCGCCGGGCGAGGAAGCGGTGAGCGATCTCCCCGGTTTCGAGACGGGCGAATGGTGGGTGCAGGACGCCGCCGCCAGCCTGCCGGCACGTCTGATGGGCGATGTCAGGGCCAAGCGCGTCGCCGATCTCTGCGCCGCGCCGGGCGGCAAGACGGCGCAGCTCGCGGCGGCCGGCGCCCATGTGACGGCGGTCGAGATTTCGCCTTCGCGCCTGCGCCGGTTGAAGGAGAATTTCGCGCGGCTGAAGCTGGAGGCGGAGTTCGTCGGCAGCGATCTCATGCGCTTCGAGCCCGAGACGCCTTTCGACGCGGTGCTGCTCGACGCGCCTTGCTCGTCCACCGGCACGATCCGCCGCCATCCCGACGTCGCCTATACCAAGGATGACGAAGAAGTGCGCAAGCTCGCCGAGGTGCAGGCGCGGCTTCTCGGCCGGGCTGCCGATCTCGTGGCACGCGGTGGAATGCTCCTGTTTTCCAACTGCTCGCTCGACCCGATCGAGGGCGAAGAGCTGGTGCGAGCCTTCCTGATCTCGCGCACGGACTTCCATGTCGAGCCCGTGCGCCCCGAAGAGGTGCCGGGTCTGGAGGATGCCGTGTCGCCGGAAGGCTATCTGCGCACGACGCCTGCCATGCTCCGGCGCGAAACGCCCGAGCATTCCGGCCTCGACGGCTTCTTCGCCGCCCGGCTGCGCCGCGCCAGCTGACGTCTGGCGGCATCAGCGCTTGGGAAGAGCCCGGTCCCGGCGGGCTCCCGAACCCGTCTCCAGACGGCTGAAACGGCGTCCTGCGGCGCAAGCCGACGCCGAGCGGCTCGGGCTGGCCTTTGCGCGGGCTAGCCGATCCTCGCGATCGGATCGCACCCGGCGTTGCGTCCGCTGGCTGGAAGGACCGATCCCTATGGCGGGCCTGTCTCGGGATGCGCGGTTGCTTTTGGAGCGCGCAAGCTGGCCCCGGCCTGACCCCGTCCTGACACCGGGTTGGGAAACACGGCGGCCGATCGCCGGCGAACAGGCATGGGCGGACCGGCCCGTCCCAGTTTCCAGATCGACGCTCAGGCGCCATTAGCGCCCTGTTAACCCTGATTGCGGAAAACTCGTGGCAAGAGGGGCTGCGAGGGGAACCGATCCGGTTTCGCCTCGCGCGTCCCGGATCGGTGCACAGGGCCGGCTTTGTCGGTCGGGGGACTTGCGATGACGACGGGATTTGTCGATGAGCCACGCCTTGCGGGGCTGATGGTCCGCGAGACGCTTCGCCGCCTGCGCGGCGTGGCTCCGGCCATGACGGCGTTTTCGCCCGTCGCGCGCCGCGCCGGGCGGCTGGTCGCGGTGCCCGCGGACCTGCGCCGGGGCGAGGCCTCGCTGGTCGAGAGCTTCTATATCGGGCGTCTGCCGCTGGCCGGGCATATCGTGGATTTCGGCACGACCTCGCCCTTCGTTCTGCGCACCGCGCCCCGCAGCTGGACGGGGGACCTGCACGGGTTCGGCTGGCTGCGCCATTTCACAGAGGCGGGGGATGCGCTCGCCGCCGAGCAGGCGCGCATTCTGGTGGGCGACTGGATGCGCTTCGAGCGCAGCGTCCTGCCGCGTCAGGCCTTCGACCATGACGTGGTGGCGCGCCGTATCATCAGCTGGCTGTCGCATGCGCCGATCATCCTGGCGCAGGCCGACACCGCCTTCGTCCAGCGCTTCGAAACCTCGCTGGCGCGCCAGACGCGCCGCCTCGCCCGCGCCGCCTCCGCCGCGCCCGACGGCTTGCCGCGCCTTCGCGCGCGGATTGCGCTCGCCTTCGCCGCCCTGTGCCAGCCGAGCCGGCGCTACCATGTGCGCTGGGCCGCCAAGTTCTTGGGCGAAGAGCTGGATCGCCAGCTTTACGCCGATGGCGGCCATATCTCGCGCAACCCGGCGGCGATCCCGGCGCTGCTGGCCGATCTCCTGCCGCTGCGCCAGCTCTTCGCCCATCGCAACCAAGCCATGCCGCGCGCCCTATTCAGCGCGATGGACCGCCTGTTCCTGGCGCTGCGCTTCTTCCAGCATGGCGACGGCGCGCTGGCGCTGTTCAATGGCATGGGCCTGTCGGATCGGGCCATGGCGCTGGCGCTCCTGCGTTATGACGAGACGCTGGGCGAGCCGGTTTCGGCGCTGCGCCAGTCCGGCTACCAGCGTTTGTCGGCCGGCGGCACCACGCTTCTGGCCGATACCGGCGTGCCGCCCGCGCCCGCCGTCGCGGGCGAGGCCCATGCCGGCACGCTGGCCTTCGAATTCTCGTCCGGCCGCCATCGCATGGTGATCAATTGCGGCGCGACGGCGCGCGCCGAAGACGCCGGGCGTCGCCTGTCGCGCAACACGGCGGCGCATTCGACCCTCGTTCTCGCCGACCATTCCTCCTCGCGCTTCGCCAAGTCGCCCGTGGTGGATCGCTATCTCGGCGTGCCGCTTCTGCCGGGGCCGACCCGCGTGCCCGTGACGCGCGAGGACACGGGCGAGGGGCAGTTGCTCACCGCCGCCCATGACGGTTACCGCCTGCCCTTCGGCTTCGTCCACGAGCGGCAGATTCATCTGTCGCGCGACGGCGGGCGAATCGAGGGCGTGGACCGGCTTCTGCCCTCCACCGGGCGCGCGACCCGGGCCGCCAGCGAAGAGCCGCTGGGCCTCCTGCGCTTCCATCTCCACCCGGACGTGGTGGCCGACGAGACGCAGACCGGCATCCGCTTGTCCCATGGGGGCGAGGTCTGGTGGTTCTACGGCGAGGTCATGCCCCGGCTGGAGGACTCGATCTTCTTCGCCGATGCGAGCGGCGCTCGGCCGACCTTGCAGATCACGATGGTGTTCGATCCCACCGAGCGCACACAGCTCGGCTGGTGCTTCGAGCGGCAGAACTGACCATCAGCGGCTGACAACCGGGAACAGCCGACCTATCTGACGAGCTTTCAACGTATCCGCACTCCCATAGGGGCCAAGCGGATGCCGTTCGGGAGCCGTCCATGTCTCGCCTTGTCCTTTTATCGGCGCTTCTCTGCGCGAGCCTTGCCGGCTGCGCAGGCATGAATCGCGCCGTGGCCGTTCTGCCCAACACGCTGGACGACCTCGGCCGGCGCACCGAGCCCCTGCGCGCGGGCCGGCAGCCCGGCGACGAGGCCCTGGCCGCCACCAGGCGCTGAAACCCCGCGCACTATCCCTAACCGTGTGGTGTAAGCCGGCTTATCTCCGAAGCCGCCGTTGAAGCGCGGCGGTGGCCGTCACGACCGCGATCGAGATCTGCTCCGGCAGCGCGTCCAGCGCGAACCAGTCGAACCGCTCGTGCTTGCCGGGCTCAACGAGGCGGGGCTCGCCCTGCCATTCCTGTGCGACATAGACCGGCGAAACCCAATGCTGGCCTGCCTCCGGGTCGATCAGGTCCGCGACGCAGAGAAGCTCGAGCGGCCCGACCTCGATCCCCAGTTCCTCCAGCGTTTCGCGCCGCACTGCCGCCTCCGTCGGCTCGAACGGATCGACCTTACCGCCCGGAAAGCTCCAGGTGCCGGCCTCGGGCGCGCGCCGCCGCCGAACCAGAAGAAGCCGTTCGTCACGCCAGAGCGCGATTCCGCAGCCGAGCCTTGCTTCCGGTGTCATGCCCTTCTCCATCTCCCGCATGGCGCATCGAGTTGCATCATTCGTCTTATGCAACGACCCGTCGCGCGACAACATCCCAAGGAGGAGGGTCATCGCGTCGATTGGATTTCTCGACAATACGAAACATCAAGATTCAAGGCGTAAAGTGCCATTGCCGCTAAGTTTATAAGGTTAGCTTGCAATGTTGAGCCGTTTTCGGAAAAATAAGGTCAAGCAACTCGCCGAGCGGGTGGCCGACCTGGAGCAGCGTCTTCATCTATTGGACGAAGATTGCGGTGTCGGTCTTTGGGACGCGGTGATCGTCGACGGCGATCCGGCCTCGCCGCACAGCCGCTGGTCCTGGTCGATGGAGTTTCGCCGTCTTCTGGGTTTCACCACCGTCGAAGAATTTCCCAACGTGCTGCAAGCCTGGATGGACCGGGTCCATCCAGAGGATGGGGCCTATGTGTTTGGCGCCTTCGGCGACTTCATGATGGATAAGACGGGCAAGACGGAATATAAAGTCGAGTACCGCATTCGCATGAAGGACGGCAGCTATCGCTGGGTCGCGGCTGTGGGTGGTTGCCTGCGGGATTCGCAGGGCAACCCGATCCGCACCTGCGGCGCGGTGCGCGACATCCACTCCCAAAAGCTGGTGGAGGAACAGCAGGCCCAGATGCAGGCCTCGCAGTCCAACGCCACGGTCGCGGCCTCGACCGCCATGGAAGAGATGGCCGCCAATATCGCTCAGAACGCCGACAACGCGACGCAGACCGACCGGATCGCCCAGCATGCCGCCGAGAGCGCGTTGCGCACCGGGAAGACCGTGGCGGAAGCCGTGACGGCGATGCGGGTTATTGCCGACAAGATTCGTGTGGTGCAGGAAATCGCGCGCCAGACCGACCTTCTGGCGCTAAACGCGGCCATCGAGGCCGCGCGCGCCGGCACGCACGGCAAGGGCTTCGCCGTGGTCGCCTCCGAGGTGCGCAAGCTCGCCGAGCGCTCGCAGCATGCCGCGGCCGAGATCAGCGCGCTGTCGGCCTCCACGGTGACGATCTCCGAGCAGGCCGGCGACATGCTGAAGTCGCTGATGCCCGACATCGAGCGGACGTCCGAACTGGTTCGCGAGATTTCCTCCGCATGCCGCGAACAGAGCGTCGGCGCGCAGCAGATCAACGAGGCGCTCCACGCCCTCGACCGGCACAATCTGGCGGCGGACGAAGCGAACCGTGGCGCAAGCGGCGCTCGTATTCGTCTGGTTGCGTAAGCGCGACGGGACGCAGCCTTCCCAGCTTCGAACCCTTGCGGATCGAAAGGCCGAAGGCCGTTCTCCCTTCTCCCTTTGATGGGGCGGGGTCAAATCGATGGTTCGTGAGAGGGCTCGGCGTTTGACGCTCCGGGCCCTTTTCGCGTTGCGACTCCAGTGGCACGCCTCGCGGTAGAAAATGCTGCGCCTAATGTATGTATTTATTACTATTGTGGCCGATCGAATATGGAAAGGCGGCAGCGCTCGTCAATATCGTGGCAGAAAAAGAACGAAACGCTGCGCGCCAGAGCTTTCTAGCGCGGCTCTATGAACAACCGTTGCACGAATTAACCAATATTTCAGCATAACACGGAGATATTATAGTTCAGAAGTTTGGGGATCGGTATGCGCGCGACGATAAAGTTGAAGCTTGGGGCCAGCTTTGGCGTCATTCTCGCGATGATGGGCACGGCCGGCTATTTCGGTGTGGCGTCGTTGCGCTCGGCCAATGACACGATGGAAAGCTTCGTCAACCGGCCGTTCGCGCAGAACAAGCGCCTCGCCAATATCATGAGGCAAACCGAAAGCGTCGGTCGCTCGATCGGCGCCCTCTCCTATGAAACCGACGACAGGCTGCGCGCTGCGTTGCGGGACGACAGCGAAGCCCAGATCGGCGCCACGATCGAGGAGCTGAAAGCCTATCGCGCCCAGATCGCCGCAGGCGACACCAAGGCTCTGGCGCAGGCCGCCACGCTGATCGAAGGCTGGCAGCATCTGCATCCGGTGCTGCTCGAAACGGTTCGGCTTCTCGACCAGAATAGCGCGACCAAGGCCGACGAGATCGTCCACATGCAGATCATGCCAACGCTGGATCGTCTGCAGGAAAGCCTGGGTGGTGTTCGGGAACGCCTGATCAAGGTCAATGCGAATGTTGGTGTGCGCGATCAACTGTCGAACCTGCGCGCCATCCTTCCCATGTTGCCCCTCATCGTGTCCGATGCTGCGAACCGCGTCGATGCGCAGACGATGGTTCATCTGAAGCAGCAAATCGACACGTTGCTCGGTCAAGCCGACCAAGGATTTGCGACCCTTTCCACAAGTCTGAAAACGGGGCCCGTAGGGGCGCTGATGAGCCAGAGCCTGGGAGAATGGGGTAAGCTGCGCCCCCTGCTCCAGCAGGCCTTTGCCCTGGGCGAGGCGGACCGCACGGTTCAGGCCGCCGCCCTTCTGGCGAGCGGCGTGCGCCCGGCCCTGAACCAGCTCACCGAACAAGCCCAGGCTTTGTCGCAATACGAAGCCGGTGTTGCGAACCAGCTCGCCCAAGAGACGCGCGAAACCTATCTGACGACTCGCGCAATTCTGATGGGTGTCGTCGGCGCTTCGCTGGCTCTGGGCCTTGGGGCGGCCGCGTGGATGTCGCTGTCGATCTCGCGGCGGCTGGCGAGCGCGGCCAAACTGTCCAACGACATCGCCGACGGCGATCTGACGCAGGTCGCGGACGCGAAGGGCTCGGACGAGATCGGCGATCTCCTGCGCGCCATGAACCGCATGAGCGCCAAACTGTCCGAGATCATGAGCGAGGTCGTCGCCTCGTCCGGCCATGTGGCCACGGGCTCGGCACAGTCGGCGATCACGGCCGAGCGCCTGTCCTCGGGCGCCGCGGAACAAGCTGCGGCCTCGGAAGAGGCCTCCGCCGCCATCGAGCAGATGACCGCCAATGTGCGCCAGAACGCCGACAACGCCTCGACCACGGAGCGGATCGCCACGCAGGTCGCCGTCAGCGGCGAGCAGGCGGGCGCGGCGGTCGCCGCCTCGCTGGAGGCCATGCGCGTCATCTCCGAAAAGATCGCGGTGATTCAGGAGATCGCGCGCCAGACCGACCTTCTGGCGCTGAATGCAGCCATCGAAGCCGCCCGCGCCGGCCAGCACGGCAAGGGCTTCGCGGTGGTCGCGTCCGAAGTGCGCAAGCTCGCCGAGCGCTCGCAGCAGGCAGCCTCCGAGATCAGCCAATTGTCGGCCGATACGCTTCTCACCTCGCAGGAGGCGGGGCGCATGTTGCAGGCGCTCGTGCCCGATATCCGCCGCACGGCCGACCTCGTGTCGGAGATTTCCGCCGCCTGCCGGGAGCAGACGATCGGCACCGAACAGATCAATCAGGCGATCCAGCAGCTGGATCAGGTCACGCAGGCCAATGCCGGCGCGGCCGGCGAAATGTCGGCGACATCGGCGCAGCTTTCGGCCGAGGCGCAACGACTGGCGCAAAGCTCGGCCGCCTTCCGCCTGCGCGCCGGCGCGGCGCGCCCGCCCGTGGTCGCGCCGGCCCGCCAGGAGACCGTACGGGGGCTCCAGGACCGGATCCAGACCCTGCGCAGCCAGCACGCGGCGAACGAGGGCGCCAAGCCCGCCCGTCCCGTCAAGTCCGTCGCGGCCCCCAAGGCCCAGGTTCCCGACGAAATGACGGGCTTCGAGGGCGAGGCGAAGGGGTTCGACCTCGAACTGGACGACAAGGCTTCGTTCGAGCGCCTGAGCGCCTGAGAGGTCAAGGCGCGGTGCCGGCCACCGCGCCGCTGAATGGAACGCGAACGGTCGTAAGGGAAGATTGCGTTATTCGAGACAGGGCGCTCCGAACCTTACGGCACGAAAAGATGAGTCCGATTCACGGATAATTCAACGCCGTATCTCATGATCTTTTTCTTCGGTAAGGTAGGTCTGGCGATGCGTACATCGATCAAGTTGAAGCTTGGCGTGAGTTTCGGCGTGGTGCTCTTGCTGATGGGGGGCGCGGGCTACGAGGGCGTCGCGGCGCTTGGCTCCGCCAACCAAACGATGAAAAGCTTCGTGGACCATCCGTTCGCCCAATCTCGCCGGCTGGCCAATGTCGTGGCCGAGACCGAGGCGGTCGGCCGTTCCATGGCGGCTTTGGCTCTGGTCGATACCGAGGACGCGCGAAGCCAGCTGCGCGGTGCGATCACGGGCAAGATCGACGCCACATTGAAGGAATTGCAGGCTTACCGCGATGGCATCACGCCCAGCCATCTGGAGGCGATCGCCAAGGCGACGGCGCTGATCGAAAGCTGGCAAGCCATCACGCCCTTGTTTCAGGAAATCGACGCTCTTCTGGAACAGAACACGATCGTTCAGGCTGAGGAGATCAACCAAACCCAGATCGCTCCCCTTTTCAAACGGCTGACCGGCGAATTGCATTCCCTGCAAGAAACGCTGGCGGCCGCCAATGCGACCGGTCCGCTTCGCAACGCGGTATCGGAGTTACGATCGGCTCTGCCGACCCTGGTGGTCTATGTGGAGCGGGCGGGCAAGCGTCCCGACCCGCAGGCCGAAGCGTCCTTGAGGACGGACTATGCCACGCTGATGGAAAGCGCCGGTCGAAACTTCACGGTCCTTGCGGCCGCAAGCGACCCCGCTTCGATGATCGAGCCGGCCAAGGCGGCGGTCGCGGACTGGAACTCCTTGCGGGAATCCTTGGACCAGGCTTTCGTGGCGGGCCTCGGCGATCGATCTCAGGCAGGTGTTGGCCTGATGCTGAGCAAGATGCGCCCCGCGCTTCTGCAACTGACGACAAATGCCCGCGAGCTTCTGGCCCATGAGACGGCGTTTGCCGACAAGCTCGCCGCCGACACCGATCAGACCTACGTTTCCACGCGCGCCGTCATGATCGCCACCATCGCGGCCTGCCTCCTGCTGGGCCTCGGAACGGCGGTCTGGATGTCGCTTTCCATCTCGCGTCGGCTGGGCCGTGCCGTCCAATTGACCAACGATATCGCCTCGGGCGATCTCACGCAGACCATCGCGGTCAAGGGCAATGACGAGATCGGCGATCTCCTGCGCGCCATGAACCAGATGAGCGCCAAGCTGTCCGAGATCATGTCGCAGGTCCTGTCCTCCTCCCAGCAGGTGGCAGGCGGCGCCCTGCAGTCGGCCGCGACGGCGGACCAGATGTCTTCGGGCGCCACGCAGCAGGCCGCCGCATCGGAGCAGGCGTCGGCCGCGATCGAGCAGATGAGCGCCAATGTGCGCCAGAACGGCGACAATGCCGCGACCACCGAGCGGATCGCCACGCAGGTCGCTGAAAGCGGCCAGAAGGCCGGTCAGGCCGTCGGCGCCTCGTTGGAGGCCATGCGTGAGATCGCCGAAAAGATCGCGCTGGTGCAGGAGATCGCGCGCCAGACCGACCTTCTGGCGCTGAACGCCGCCATCGAGGCGGCGCGTGCCGGCCAGCACGGCAAGGGCTTCGCGGTCGTGGCCTCGGAAGTGCGCAAGCTCGCCGAGCGCAGCCAAACGGCGGCGCAGGAGATCGGCCAGCTCTCGGCCCAGACGCTGCTGACCTCGGAAGAAGCAGGGCGGATGTTGAACGCTTTGGTGCCCGACATCCAGAAGACGGCCGATCTCGTGTCCGAGATTTCCGCAGCCTGCCGCGAGCAGACGATCGGCGTGGAGCAGATCAATCAGGCCATTCAGCAGCTCGACCAGGTCACGCAGGGCAATGCGAGCGCCGCCAACGAAATGGCCGCCACCGCGCACCAGCTTTCGGGCGAAGCGCAGCGGCTGACGCAAAACACGAGCTTCTTCCGACTTCGAGCAGGGGCCGAACGCCCCGCCGTGGTCGCCCCGTCCCGCCAGGAAAGCGTGCGCGAGTTGAAGACTCGCATCCAGACCGCGCGCGCGGAGCACGCTCCAGCCTCACCCACGCGGGCCTCGACGCGCCTTCGCGCGAATGCCGCGCCGCCGGTCTCACCGGAGCGCAGCGACGCGGGCTTCGCCCTGGACCTGGACACGGAGGCCGGCTTCGAGCGCATGAGCGCCTGACGCCGGTCAGACCGCCGCGCTGCGGCCCGATGGCGGAGAGGGGGCTTGGCAGACCTTTAGCCACGCGCGACCTCGATCGCTCTGGCAGGATCAGCCGCGACGGACTTTTGCCTGGCCACGGCGGACAGGCGGCTGTTTCAACGCCCGCCGGGCCTCCTTGGCGATGTGGTGTCCTTGAGACCCCGCATTTGAAGCAATCCGGCATCGGCCGCATCCGCTGCCGCGCATTCTCACGGAAGCCTCCGCCGACCCGCGTGAGGATGCTTCGAACCCCGCCCGCAAGCGACAGCGATCCCACGGGTGGCTCGTGCCGTGGGACTTGTCGGCTCACGCTCGTTTCCCGCAGCCTCGCTTGCCGCAAGAGCGGGGACGCCCGCTCGAACCCGCCATTCGATGCTCGACCCGATTGACGCTTGCGGTGCGTCCGGAGGGTCCACGCCGCCTCTATCGAACAACCCGGCGGGCCGGCGGGTTTTCGCGCGCACGCGCATCTTGGCCCGGCTTAGCCGAAACGGATGTGACATCATCGGCGTCGGGCGCTTTGCGGAAGCGAAACACCCATTATCAGACCGTTGCGGGCGAACTGGCTCTCCTGACGCAAGGCGACAAAGCAAGCTCGATCCGGGACAGAATAAAGCGCAGCTTCGCCGGCCATGCGGGGCGGGGCGGTCGCGCGGCACCGCCAACGTTCGCCGGCCGAACGACCGCGCCCCCACCCCGCCGTCTCGATACCCCTTCATCGGCTCGCAACGGGATATCGAACGACGGCCGCGCGGGGAGAGGACGGAATTCGCGCCGAGGCGTTGTTCCCCAGGCGTTTGCGCTCTATGGGGAGGCGATCGTTCCGGGGCTTCTCCCGCGCCCCGCCATCCGCCGCCCCTGCTGCCGGAGTGCCGCCCATGGCCGTCGCCGCCAATCTCTATCCCGCCCCCGATCGCCATCCCGTGCGCCGCGCGCTGCTTTCGGTCTTCGACAAGACCGGGCTCGTAGATCTGGCGCGCGGTCTCGCCTCGCGCGGCGTCGAGCTGATCTCCACCGGCGGCACCCGCGCGGCGATCGAGGCGGCCGGCCTGCCCGTGCGGGACGTCTCCGACATCACCGGCTTTCCCGAGATCATGGACGGGCGCGTGAAGACGCTGCACCCCAGCGTCCATGGCGGGCTTCTGGGCATGCGCGCCGACCCCGCCCATCAGGCGGCCATGGACGAGCACGGCATTTCGGGCATCGACCTTCTCGTGGTCAACCTCTACCCCTTCGCGCAGACCGTCGCCTCGGGCGCCGACAAGGCCGCGATCATCGAGAATATCGACATCGGCGGCCCGGCCATGATCCGCGCCGGCGCCAAGAACCACGCCTATGTCAGCGTTCTGACCGACCCCTCCGACTATGACGGCTTCCTCGCCGCCATGGACGAGAGCAAGGGCGAGGTCGATCTGGAGTTTCGCCGCCGTCTCGCGGGCAAGGCCTATGGCATGACGGCGGCCTATGACGCGGCCGTTTCCTCCTGGTTCGCGGGCGTCATGCAGGATGTCGCGCCGGCGCGCCGGGCCTTTGCCGGCACGCTCGCCTCCTCGCTACGCTATGGCGAGAATCCGCACCAGAGCGCGGCCTTCTATCTCGACGGCTCCAACCGCGCGGGCGTCGCCACCGCCCGGCAGGTGCAGGGCAAGGAACTCTCCTACAACAATATCAACGACACGGACGCCGCCTTTGAGCTGGTGGCCGAGTTCGACCCGGCGCGCACGGCCGCCGTCGCCATCATCAAGCACGCCAATCCGTGCGGCGTCGCCGAGGGCGGCAGCCTGATCGAGGCCTACACCCGCGCGCTCGCCTGCGACCCCGTGTCGGCCTTCGGCGGCATCGTGGCGCTGAACCGCAAGCTGGATGCGCAGGCGGCGGCCGAGATTGTCAAGGTCTTCACCGAGGTCATCATCGCGCCGGAAGCGGACGAGGAGGCGATCGCGCTCGTGGCCGCCAAGAAGAACCTGCGCCTCCTTCTCACCGGCGGCCTGCCCGACCCGCGCGCGCCGGGCCTGCTCGTCAAGTCCGTCGCGGGCGGCCTCCTTGTCCAGAACCGGGATTCCGGCACGGTGGATGCGCTCGATCTCAAGGTCGTCACCAAGCGCAGCCCCAGCGCGCAGGAAATGGCCGATCTCCAGTTCGCCTTCCGCGTCGCCAAGCATGTGAAGTCGAACGCCATCGTCTATGCCAAGGATCTGGCGACGGTCGGCATCGGCGCGGGCCAGATGAGCCGCGTCGATTCCGCCCGCATCGCCGCGCGCAAGGCCGAAGACGCCGCGCAGGCGGCCGGCGGCGAGGTGCTGACGCGCGGCTCGGCGGTTGCCTCCGACGCCTTCTTCCCCTTCGCGGACGGGCTTCTCTCGGCCGTCGCGGCGGGCGCGACGGCGGTGATCCAGCCGGGCGGCTCCATGCGCGACCAGGACGTGATCGACGCCGCCGACGAGCATGGCATCGCCATGGTCTTCACGGGGATGCGCCACTTCCGACACTAAAAACGAAGCCGGGCGAGGCGGCAGCGCCTCGTCCGCCCTCATGTCTGCGTCAGGGGGCAGCGCGCCCTTTCACGATCTGCCGGGGCAGAAGCGCGAGACCCACGACGAAGAACAGCGCGATCACGGCCATGCCGATGCGCGTGGCGGTGGTCGGGCCTGTCGCGAGGCTGGCGAGCGCTGTCAGCACCGCGACCAGCAAGGGCGCGAGAAAGCCCGTGGCCCGGCCGGCCAGCGCATAGAGGCCGAACCAGCGCGCCGCGTCCTCTGCCGGCACGGCCATGGCGAGCGCCGAGCGCGACGAGGCCTGAACCGGGCCGAAGGCGATGCCGATCAGAAGCCCGTAGAGAAGAAACGCCTTTTCGGCGGGCGCTGCGAAAAGACCGCTGGCCCCCGCTTCGGGCGCGAAGGCCAGCGCGCCGAACAGAGTCGAGTCTGGCCCGGTCGAGACGATGGCGACCGTCGCCAGCGTCAGCATCGAAAGGCCCGTCAGAAGCACGGGGCGGGGGCCGAAACGCTTGTCCAGAAAGGCCGCGCCCAGGCATCCGAAGCTCGCCGCCACCGCCAAAAGCAGGCCGAACACGCCGCTCTCCGTCACCGTCCAGCCGAAGGTCGCCGCCGCGAAGGCCCCGCCGAGCACCAGCAGCGCGTTGATCCCATCCTGATAGAGCATCCGCGCGGCGATGAAGCGGGCGAGACGCGGATGATCGCGCAGGTCATTGAGCAAGGTTCGCCAGAAGGCGCGCACCGCGCTCCCGTCCTTCGTTGCTGCCACGGCTGCCCGGCGCGGGCGGTCGGGCACGAACAGAAACATCGGCCAGACGAAGGCGACATACCAGAGCGCGGCGAGCGGCCCGGCCGCGCGCGCGCCCTCGAACTGGGCAGGATCGAGTCCGAACCAGGGCGTCAGGCCGAGCAGCGTCAGGCCGCTTTCGGGATCGCCCGCCAGACCGCCCAGCGTGACCAGAAGCGCCAGAATGCCGCCGACATAGCCGGTGCCCCAGGCGATGTTGGACACGAGCCCGAGCGAGGCGCGGGGCACGAGGCTTGGCAGAAGCGTGTCGTTGAGTACCACGGAGAGTTCGGCCGCGACGCCTGCCAGCACCACCGCGACCGCGACCGGCCACAGCGCCGAGCCGGGTGCGGCCCGCCAGAGCGCGAGGCAGGCGAGAACCTGAACCAGGCCGAGGAGGAGGAGCATGGGTTTGACCGGCCCGCGCCGGTCGGCCCATTGGCCGACGACGGGCGAGGCAATGGCGATGCACAGCCCCGTGAGGCTCGCGGCCAGCGCCCAGGTCGATTGGCCCTCCGCCGGATCGCTCGCCAAATGCGCCACGAAATAGGGGCCGAAAACGAAAGTGAGAACCACGGTGAAGAAGGGCTGCGCGGCGAAATCGAAGCCGATCCAGCTCCAGACGGAGAGGCGCTTCAAGGGCGAGGCGGGAGGCTGTGCACCGTCTGAGGTCTGTGCCGGGATCGCGGACGGGGGCTCGGTCATGGCAGGCTCTCGTGAGGACGCAGCGCGACCGGTTTAGCCGAGCCTTGCGGCCTTTCCAAATTGTCATTCCCATAGCGCGACGAAACGGCTTGTGGAGCCTGAAAATTCGGCCCACAAAGCTCGACCGATCGTCGGTTCGACGCCTGGACGTCCGGGCGCGGCGGTCTTGTGGAGGACGAGATGGCTAAGGGTCAGATGCGCAGCAACAAGGAAACCCGCAAGCCGAAGGCGGACAAGACCAAAAAGGTCGATCCCGTGGCGACCGGCGTTCCCGGCAAGTTCGCCACGCCCCAGAAAGACACCAAGAAATGACCCCTGTCGGGCCGGCGGCCGGGGCGCTGCCGGCCCGATCCGTCAGGACGATCGGCTGACGGAATAAGGCATCGCGATCGCCCCGCATGGCATCTCCCGCCGGATGGTATCGTCCATTCGGCAAGCCCCGGGGGGCTTTGACGTCTCATGCGGACCAAAGACCCGCCTCGTGTCGGATGGCTTTGCTCATCTCTCTATGGGCTCAACCGCTTCGACCCGCTGCGCGCCATCGGCCTTGGTCATGGCGCTAGGCCAGCCGTCCCCACGTTCTGTCTGGTGGATGGGATAGGACGGGGAAAAACCTGCTCCCGGTCCCAATCAGGCATTCAGGTTTGGGCTGCGGCGTTCGCCGGCAGATGGTCCACCGTCTTACGCCCGTTCCAGCCACGCTCGCGCAAGGCGCGCTGAAGCGGTTGCTCCACAAGGCGATAGGTCAGCCATCCCGTCACGATCGCGGTGGAGATCGCAGCCATGACCCAGAGGCCTTGCACCAAGGCGGTTCCATCCGCGACGCCGAGGCGGCGTCCGATCTGGCGAAAGCCGGTCAGCACGAAGGGATGGGTGAGATAAAGCGAATAGGAGGCGTCCCCAATGTCGTGCAGCCACCGGCTGGCGAAGAGGCGCCCTCTGCGCTCGAAGACGAGACCGGCCAACAGGATCAACGCCGCGCCCGATCCGAACCACAGCACGCGCGAGAACCCGTCGCCGCCCCGCCGTTCCATCCCGAGGGCGATGAGGCCGACGCCTGCCAGAAGGCAGAGGATCGCCAACCCGCTCGGCAGCCGCGTGAAACGCTCGGAGCGGAAGGCGGCGCCGATAGCTGCGCCCGCCAGAAACTCCAGGAGGAAAGGATGCGTATAGGTCTGCAACACCGGGCTTTCCGGCGCGCAGAGGGCACCGAGCGCCACGAGGCCGATGATGAGGGCGCAGAGCCAAGGTAGTCTGCGATGGGGCGTCGCCCAAAGCGTCAGCGCGAAAAGCGCGTAGAAGAAGATCTCATAGACCAGCGTCCAGCCGATCCTCAGCACTGGCGCATCGAAATGCGCGATCAGCAGGAGCGACAGGATCGCGTGGCCCAGACTGGCCGAGCCATCGATAAAGGCGGACGGTGCGATCACGTAGAGCGCGAGGCTGGAGAGGGTCAGCAGCCAGTAAAGCGGATAGACTCGCAAGAGCCGGTTTCGCAGGAAAGACGCGGGTCGGACCGGGCGGCCGAGCGTGGTGTGCATCATGATGAAACCACTGATGCAGAAGAACAGATCGACGCCGGAATAGCCGAAATTTCTCGGAACGCCCCAAGCATATCCCGCGAGATAGACCTTGGTGTGGAAGTAGACGACCATCAGCGCGGCGATCCCACGCAGATACTGAACGGAGATGATCGTCGTTCCCATCAGGCATCCCGCAATCTATGGATGCATAATCCTTATGGGTTTGCATCCATAGAGGGAAGATGGCGAGGGCTGGAAATCGAATAGAGCGATGTGGCCGTATCAATTCGGCATCAGGAGGGCACTCGAAAGCCAAGTCTTCGCAGCGGATGTTTCCCGCGATTTCGCACGGGCCGCGCTTCCCCTTGGGAATGACGAGAGCCTGATCCGCAGGGAAGGGGGCGTTGTTCCTGGCTGAGACGCTTTGGAAGGAGTGTTGATCAAGGTGGGGCGGACCATCATTCCGGTGGTCGACCGAACTCGGTTTCCATCAGAAGAAAGGCCGGGCCGTTCCCGAAGGAACGGCCTAGCCCTGTGATCGTCTCAGTGGCCGAGGTCCTGCAAGAGGCCGGCGGCCAGCGTCAGGCGCGAGACTGAGGTTTCGCCGGTGCCGGCGAGGCGCGCCATCTGTTCGCTGGCGTCACGCAGCGCGTCGCCCTGGCTGGCGAGCCAGGCGCCGACCGGGTCTTCGCCGCCTCCGTTCCGCAGCGCCAGCACCGTCAGGCGGCGGCGCTCGCGAGCGATCTGGCTGGCGGCGCGCTCCAGCGCCAAGGTCTCGTAGTAGTCGGTCGGCCGGAGCGTCCCGAGCGCATTTTCGAGTTGGCCGATGCGCAGGGCATGGGACAGTTCGAACAGAGCGCGCACGACGGCTTCGATCGGCTGCGATGTTTCACGTGAAACGGCGTCCATATCGGGCACCAGCGCCAGAAGCGGCAGGAGGGCGAGGTCGGTAGCCAGATCCTGCGGGATGCCACGCTCGACGAGGCCGGCTTCGGCCGCCTCGAAGGCCTGACGCGCTCGCTCGCTGGCGATAGAGGCCAGTTGCGGCTTGAGAAGACGCACGCGCTCGTGCAGCGCCGCGACGGCGGGGCCGAGATCGCTCGTGCCGGCCCGCACGAGTCCGACCGTCACGCGCTGAAGGAAGGTCGAGACCGAGGCGTAAAGCTCGTTCTGAACCTCGCCGGGCAGGGCGTTGTCGAGCGCGTCGATCCGCTTCAGGAGATCGTGCACCTCGAAGCCGTCGGCCGCCAGAACGAAGCCCTGGCAGACCGCGCTGGCATTGCGCCCCGTCGCGTCCCGCAGCACCACGGCGAAGCTCGGGCCGAGGCGGTTGACGAGATCGTTGGCCAGGCGCGTTGCCACGATCTCCCGGCGCAGGCGGTGCCCGTCGATCTCGGCCGCGAAGCTCTCGCGCATGGCCGGCGGGAAGTATGAGACGAGTCGCTCATGCAGATAGGAATCGTCCGGCAGCGGGCCGGAGACGATGCCGTTGAACAGATCGATCTTGGCATAGGCGAGCAGGACGGCGAGCTCGGGCCGCGTCAGGCTCTGGCCCTTGGCGCGCAGATCGGCGATGGCCGCATCGCTCGGCAGGTTTTCCACCGTGCGGTCGAGCGCGCCGGTTTCCTCCAGAACGTTCATGAGGCGTGTCTGGAGGGCGAGGCGCGAGGTGCCGGCGCGCTGCTCCAGCGAGAGCGCCAGCGTCTGCTCGTAATTGTTGCTGAGCACGAGGCGCGCCACATCGTCCGTCATGGAGGCGAGAAGCGTGTCGCGGTCGGGCCGCGACAAACGCTCGGCCGCCATGGCGGCGCGCAGCGCGATCTTGATATTGACCTCGACGTCCGACGTGTTGACGCCCGCCGAATTGTCGATCGCGTCCGTGTTGAGGCGCACGCCCGAGCGCGCCGCCTCGATGCGCGCCTGCTGGGTGAGGGCGAGGTTCGCGCCTTCGCCCACGACCTTGGCGCGGATGTCGCGGCCGGTGATGCGCACCGCGTCATTGGCGCGGTCGCCGACATCCTGATTGGTTTCCGTGCGGGCGCGCACATAGGTGCCGATGCCACCGAACCAGAGAAGATCCACCGGCGCGCGCAGGATGGCCGAGATCACCTCCTGCGGGGTGCCGGAGCGCTTATCCCAACCGATGGCCTCTGCCGCTTCGACTGAGAGCGTGATGCGCTTCTCGCGGCGCGAGAAGACGCCGCCGCCCGCCGAGATTTTCGAGCGGTCGTAGTCGTTCCAAGAGGAGCGCGGCAGATCGAACAGACGCCGACGCTCGGCATAGGAGGCCGCCGTGTCCGGCTGCGGGTCGATGAAGATGTCGCGATGGTCGAAGGCCGCGACGAGGCGCGTCTTTTCCGATAGCAGCATGCCATTGCCGAACACGTCGCCCGACATGTCGCCGCAGCCGACCGTCGTGAAGGGTTCGGACTGGATGTCCCAGGCCTTGTCACCGGAACCCATCTCGCGGAAATGCCGCTTCACGGCCTCCCAGGCGCCGCGTGCGGTGATGCCCATGGCCTTGTGGTCGTAGCCCGCCGAGCCGCCGGAGGCGAAGGCATCGCCCAGCCAGAAACCGCGCGCTTCGGCCACCGCATTGGCCGTATCGGAGAAGGTCGCCGTGCCCTTGTCGGCCGCGACGACGAAATAGGGATCGAGATCGTCGAGGCGCACGACGCCGTCCGGCGTCACCGTTTCACCGGCCGCATCGATATTGTCGGTGACCGACAGGAGCGAGGCGATGAAGACGATATAGGCCGAGCGGCCGGCCTCGAACCAGACATCGCGCTGCGCGGGGTCGGGCAGGCGCTTGGGGTAGAAGCCGCCCTTGGAGCCGACCGGCACGATCACGGCGTTCTTGACCTGCTGCGCCTTCACGAGACCGAGCACTTCGGTGCGGTAGTCCTGGGACCGGTCGGACCAGCGCAGGCCGCCGCGCGCCACCGGGCCGAAGCGCAGGTGGACGCCCTCGACGCGCGCGTCGAAGACGAAAATCTCGCGATAGGGCACGGGCGCGGGAACGCCCTCCAGAAGATGCGGGTCGAACTTGAAGGCAAGCGCGGGATCGACCTGGGCGGGCCGCGAGTTCGGGTCGGCCGAAACCTTGGTCACGGCGTAGAAATTGGTGCGCAGCGTGGCGAGAACCGCCGAGAGCAGCCGGCGGGCCACGCGGTCTTCGTCCAGCGTTTCCAGCGCGTCGAGGGACGTGCGCAGGCGCTGGAGAATGGCGAGCGCCCCGCGCTTGGCCGCGCGCTCGGCCTCGCCGTCGCCCTTCAGATCGTCGGGCAGCGCATCCTCGCGGCCGGCCTTCGACGGGTCGAAGCTCGCGGTGAAAAGCTCGGCCAGATCGCGCGCGATGGCCGGCTGGCGCTCCAGAACCTGCGCGATGAAGGCGTCCGTATAGGCAAAGCCCGTCTGCCGGATATAGCGGGCATAGGCGCGCAGGACATTGGCCATGCGCCAGTCGAGGCCGGCGGCGAAGATCAGCGCGTTGAACCCGTCATTCTCGATGCGCCCGTCGGTGACAGCGGCGAAGGTCGCCTCCATCGCCGCGCCGCCATCGGGAAGCGTGATCGCGCCGCCCGCGCGCAGCACCAGCTCCATGTCGTGCAGCCAGACGGTCGTCTCGTCCGGCCGGCGCACCTCGAAGGAACGCTCGGCCACCGCCGAGAAGCCCATGTTTTCGAGGATCGGCACCCGGCGCGAGAGCGAGAGAGGCTCGGCGTAATTGTAGAGGCGCAGGCGCAAGACATCCGCGCCGTCCGTTTCGCGCCGGTAGAAATCGGCGGCCAGACGCTCTTCGTGCGAAAGAGTCAGAATATGCAGCGCGTCGCCCACCGCCTCGTCGGGCGGCACGAGATCGCGGTAGCCGTCCGGCAGGCCGGGGGCGAGCGCCATCAACGCGTCGTAGCGGCCGGCGGCGGCGCTGGAGCGCTCGAAGCCGAGCATCCAGTCGCGCGCCAGATTGGCGATCTCGGCTTCGAGGTCCGCCGGGTCGGGCTGCGGCGTCACCCCGCCGCGACGGCCGATGATGAAATGGATCGAGGCGAGCGAGCCTTCGGGGAAGGCGGGATACCAGGCCGAGACATGGCCGTCGTAGCGCTCGGCCAGAAGCAGGCCGATTTCGTCGCGCAGCCGCGCGTCGTAGCGCTCGCGCGGGACGAAGACGAGAACCGAGGCGAAGCGGTCGAACCGGTCGATGCGCGGCAGAACGCGAATGCGCGGGCGCTCACCGAGCTCGGTGATGACGCCGATGAACCGCTCCAGAAGATCGGTGTCGATCTGGAACATCTCGTCGCGCGAATAGGAATCGAGCGCGACCCGCAGCGCCTTGGCCGAGTGCGAGCGCGGCGAGAAGGCGAACCGCTCGATCACCGCCTCGGCCTTGCGGCGCAGAAGCGGGATGCTGAGCACGGAGGCCGTGTAGGCCCCGGACGTGAAGAGACCGACGATGCGGGTTTCACCGACGAGGCGGCCTTCCGCGTCGCGCCGCTTGATGCCGATATAGTCCATATAGACGCGGCGATGGACGCGCGAGCGCGCGTTCGCCTTGGCGACGATGAGCGGGGCGGGGTCTTCCAGAAAGGCGCGAACCTCGGCGCTGGTGGCCGAACCCGGCGCTTCGCGGCGGAGAACGCGCACGTCCGGGTTGGTGAGGATGCCGAGTTCGGTGCCCTCGTTGCGGCGCAGCGCTTCGCCTTCGGGGTAATAGGTGAAGTCGCGAAGGCCGAAGAAGATGAAATTGTCGTCGCAGAGCCAGCGCAGGAGCGCCGCGCCCTCGCGCTCGTCGCTCGCGCGCTGCGCGTCGCTCTCGCTTGCTGCGCGCGCTTCGATCTCGCGGGCGGCGTCTTCCAAGCGGGCATACATCGCCCGGTGGTCGCGATTGACGATGCCGACCTCGGTCAGGATGGCTTCGAGATCGCCCGCGAGCGCGGCTTCGGCCTTGGGCTCGGCGGTGGGCTCGATGGCGACCTGGATCAGGCTGACGCGCTCGCCGCCCGAGCCGTCGCGGCCGGCAGCGTGGAATTGCGTGATCGCGCCGGTGGCATCGCGCGTCACGTCGAGGACGGGATGGGAGACGGCGTGGATGGCCGGCGCGCTGGTCGCGATACAGGCGGTCACGCTGTCGAACAGGAAGGCCATGTCGTCATGCACGAGCGTGACCAGCGTTACGCCCTGGCTGAGGCGCGCACCCTCCGACAGGCGCTCCACCACCACGGTGGATTGGCCAGGGCGGTGGCCGGCGAGAAGCTCGGACGCGCGCTCGGCCATGCGGGCGAGGAAGGCGGGATCGAAGGGGGCGAGGTCTTCGGCCGGCGGCCGCGCGAAGAGGAGCGGCGCGAGCCGGGCAGCCGGGCCGCCGGGGCCAAGCCGGGACAGGACGGCTTCGAGGATGGCGCGCTTCTCGCCAGTCGTTTCCTGCATGGTGTTTCCTCGTTCTGGGCCATGGAGCGTCGGGCCGCTCCGTTCGACGTTCAAGGGCCTCGGCGGCACCGCCTCCCGGGGTCCGGTCGAAGATCGGACGGCGCAGCTCCCCCGCGTCGCGACGGGGCTCTTCTACAACAGCAACGGTCTATAATGCGTTCGCGACAGGACGATTGTGGTTCGGGCCGGAGCGAAGATTGCGCAGGCCGCTCAAATTTCCACCAGACGGTCGGGCAGGGCGTTGGGCCGCTCGGGGTCGGGTGGAAAACGCGCGGCAAGCTGCGCCCCGCAGCGGCCGACCGCCTGTTCGAAGCCTTCCACCAGCCGATCTTCGCGCGCGGCTTCCGTCAGATGAGCGACGATCGCCTCCCATTCGGACGGGTCCACGGCGGACGCGATCCCCTCGTCGGCGATGACTTCCGCATAATGTTCCGCCTCCGAAACGAAGAGCAGGACGCCGGTGCGCTCGGGCGTGCGATGCAGATTGTGGGCGAGGAACTGCGCCCGCGCCAGCCGCGCCGCGCGCATCCGCGCCAAGGCCGGTGGCACGAAGAGCATGGTGAGCTGCGAGGAGCGCAGAAGCGCGAACAAAAGCGCCGCGCCGACGAGCTGCGCCGTTTCCACCGCCAGCGCCGGCACGGCAAGGCCGGCGAGAGAGGCGATCACGGTCGCGACCCAGCCGAGCGCGAGCGACAAAGCCAGCGCGACGCTCGCCGCGACGAAGCGGTAATCGTCGCTCGATCGGGCGAAGACGGCGTAGATTTCGCCGCTCGTCTGGCGCTCGGCGGCCGCGATGGCGCTGGCGATGCGCGCGTGATCGTCCGGTGTGAAGCGAAGCGCCATCCCCGTCTCCTACCAGCTGCCCGAGGCGCCGCCGCCCCCAAAAGACCCGCCGCTGCCTGAAAAGCCGCCCGACGACGAACCCCCGCCGCCCCAGCCCGAGCCCATGCCGCCGCCCCAGACGGGGCCGACGGGCAGGGCGCGGCGTCGCCGTCGCACCGGCAAGGGCGTGCCGCCGCCCGGGCCCACGCGCCCGCCGCCGCCGAACAAGCGCGCCAGAAAGGCGAGGACGAGCGGGCCGATGGCCACCGCAAGGATGAAGAGAATGACGCCGAGAGTCAGCCAGCCGCCGCCATCGCCCTCCTGCCAGCCGCTGTTGCGCTCGGCCCGCGCTTTCACCTCGGCTGCGTCGCCGCCAAGAATCTGCAGGATCGCCTCGGTCCCGGCCTTGATGCCGCCGGCATAGTCGTTGGCGCGGAAGCGGGGGAGAATGTCCCCCTCGATCACGAGGCGCGACAGGGCGTCGGTCAGCGTGCCTTCCAGCCCGTAGCCGACCTCGATGCGCACGCGCCGGTCACCGCGCGAGACCAGAAGGATGACGCCATTGTTCTCGCCCTTTTGCCCGATGCCCCAGGCGCGACCGAGCCGGTAGCCGTAATCCTCGATCTCGTAGCCTTGGAGGTCGGGTACGGTGGCGACGACGACCTGATCGCTCGAACGTTTCTCGAACACTTCCAGCTCGCGCGTCAGCGCGGCTCGGGTTGCGGGGTCGAGCAGGCCGGCGGCGTCCACCACGCGGCCGGTCAGGGGCGGGAAGGTCTGGGCTCCGGCCGGCGAGACGAGAAGGATCGCGGCGAGGAGCACCAGCGCCGCCGCCCAAAACCGCAGAGCAAAAGGCCCGACCGGACGCGGGCAGGCTTGAGCCGAAGGCGCATTGGCAAGGTTGATGTCGCGCCCCCGTGCGCCTCGAAGCGGCCCACCGCTTCGGCTCGCCGCAAACCATCCCCGGCCGGCTCCCCGCCCAAAGGCGTCGGCTGGTATGTCACGCAAGGCAAAGGCGCGCATTGCCGCCGCGCCTTATCGCGTGAAGGAGACGGGCGGCGGCATCTCGGCCCCTGTGCGCGCCTCGAAGACCTGCATGGGCTTGGCGTCCGAGTAGAAGATCGCCGCGACCCAGCGGCCCGGAATGGTGCGCAGCTCCGTGTTATAAGCCTGCACCGCCTCGATATAATCGCGCCGCGCCACCGCGATCCGGTTCTCGGTGCCTTCGAGCTGGCTTTGCAGCGCCATGAAATTGGCGTTGGACTTCAGGTCGGGATAGCGCTCCACCGTCACCAGAAGGCGCGACAGCGCCCCGCCGAGTTCCTCCTGCGCGGCCTGATAGCGCTGCACGGCGGCGGGGTCGGTCAGCTGGTCGGCGCGGATCGTCGTCTGGCTCGCCTTGGCGCGTGCTTCCGTCACCGAGGTCAGCACGTCGCGCTCCTGCGCGGCATAGCCTTTCACGGTCTCCACCAGATTCGGGATCAGATCGGCGCGGCGCTGATACTGGTTCTGCACCTCGCCCCAGGTCGCCTTGGCGCGCTCTTCCAGCGTCGGCACGTTGTTGATCCCGCAAGCCGAGAGAACAGGCGCCAGAAAGAGAAGCACCACGGCGAGGCGAAGCCGCGCCAGGCGCGGGCGGGCGGGCAGACAGGCGACGGAAGCGGACATGGGCGCTATCCCTTGGCGGGCTGATAATATGGTGGCCCATATGGGGCAGGATGTCGCGCCGGGCAGGGTCGCAGCGTCGCGATCCTCGTCGCCATTCAACACCTTGGTTTTTTGCAAGGAGGCCGGAGCGGCTCGTCTTGCTCATGACCGGCTTTTGGGTCAGGTTCGCGGCCATGACAGGACGATCCGACGACGAGCAGCGCCGCGAAGAGGCCGAGGCGATCCTGCGC